>JAHJFL010000116.1 GCA_018824795.1 bacterium
AGAACCTCATTATCTTGCACAAGCGGTGCATCTGCAATGCTTAAAATCACAAAACTTTTTGCATCAATTGTATAGACTTTTTCATCTAAATAGATAAAAATAATTCCAACCGAAGCAGAAGTCGTAAACGCATCAAAATCCTCTTTTTGAGGTGCCGGATGCCCTCTGAAGGATAAAATCGTAGCAAATATATCCGGATGAATCCACTGAACATTTACACTTTTGGAGAGTTTGTAAAAAATTTCTTCACTTGGGGCAAGTAAAAATGCTCTGTCATAACCAAACGCAAGTATTGCTATGTCGCCTGCTTTTACTTTCCATTCGCCCTTAGGCAAAGCATTGTTTTTAAGCGTATCGTAATCGCTCATCTTCAAAGTAGCTTTTTTTGTGTTTGCATCATACGAAGTCACAACAACATTCTTTAAAATACTGTTGTGTCCAGGAGCGATGGTATGCAAAATAAAACCGCTTACTCCAACATCTATCTTTTCAACCTCTATGGTAGCACTTGAAGCATCTTCATCGACGTTCAAAAGAGGTAACTTCATAATTGCAGCACTCAGTTCCAACGCAAGTATAAACAGTAAAAATATTTTTTTCATAGCTCTTCTTTAAAATAATATATTGCGATTATATCAAACAAACCTCAGACTAAGCCAATTTTTGATAGAGTTTCCAAATAATTTATTTCAGGATTATCTTTATGCTACGTTTTCTTATCCTCTTTGTCCTGTTCTGGACCTCACTTTTTAGTTCTGAAATCGAACGCTACCGCTGGATTAACGGCGAAACTTATCTTGTATTTTTAGAAAAAAACAATCTCCCGACAAAAGAACTCTACTACAACCTTGACAAAGATGACCAAAGACTTACAGAAGAGTTGCTCACTGGAGTGAACTACCAAGTTTCAAAAAACTCAAAAGGGCAAATTGAGCAAATGCTCTTGCCCCTCAATGACGAACTCCAAATTCATATCTATAAACACAATGATGAGTATAAATTTGAGGCAATCCCAATTATCACGACAACCGAAACAGAAACATTTTCTGTAGTGATCACTAGTTCACCTCTCTATAACATCTTAAAAGAGACAGGTTCAAAAAAATTGGCCCAAATCTTTGCATCGAGCTTTAAAAACTCTCTGAACTTTAAAACAGGTATCAAACCCGGTGACACTTTGGTCATGATTTACGAACAAAAGTACCGTCTTGGTAAAACTTTTTCCATGCCAAGCCTCAAAGCTGCAATGGTAGAACTCAGTGGGAAAAAACATTATATTTATTTAAATGATGATGAAAAATACTATGATGAAAAAGGAACACAGGCAGAAGAGTTTCTACTTGGTCGTCCGGTATCGGGAGCGAGACTCTCTTCTACCTTTACAAAAAGAAGATTCCATCCTGTTCTTAAAAAATGGAAAGCCCATTTAGGTGTGGATTATGCTGCTAGACCAGGGACACCGGTTATGGCGGCAGGAGACGGATACATAAATTATGCGGCAAACGCAGGCTCTTATGGAAACCTCATCAGAATCTCTCATGCTGATGGTTTTGAGACACGATACGCACACCTGAAATCATTTAAAAGTGGTGTGCAAAAAGGTAGAAACGTTAAGAAAGGCCAGGTCATAGCTTACGTTGGAAATACAGGTCGATCAACCGGACCACACCTTCACTTTGAACTTAGAAAAAAAGGGGTGGCTATTAACCCTCTGAGTGTTGTTCAAGTTGCTACCGTCAATCTCTCCGGCAAAGAAAAAGCTGCGTTTGATAGTTTGAGCAAAAAATATAACGACAGTATAGACGCACACCTTAATAATAAACCAGAATATATTAAAGCGAGAAAAACACGCTCTAAATGTTACTTTTTCAATGAACCGGAACTTCCAGAAACTGAAGAGACTGAGGCTAATGGCTAGAATAGACCTTGTAACACAACTTACTCAGCCAAGTTATATTAAACCCGTAAAAATACACTACACACAAAAAGAGATACAAAAAACATGGGAGGCGGTAATCTCCCACGACAGCGTCGCCATTCTTCTTTGGCACCAAGAAAAAAATGCATTCATAACAGTAAAACAGCTTCGTGTCACTGTTTTAAATACCCATAAAATAGATGGTTATACTTATGAATTGTGTGCAGGAATTGTTGACAAGGAGGCTTCAAAAGTCCAAATTGCAAAAGAAGAAATTCTTGAAGAGTGTGGCTATGATGTACCGCTTGAAGGCATTATAAAAGTAACTTCTTTCTACACCAGTGTAGGCATATCCGGAGCACGCCAAACACTTTACTTTGCCAAATGTGACGAAAGCATGAAAGTAAGTGAAGGTGGCGGTATTCATGATGAAGACATTGAGGTAATTTATATTCCGGTTGGTGAAGCAAAAAACTTTATGTTTGACGAAAGTTACAAAAAAACGCCAGGAATGATTATGGCGTTTTACTGGTTTTTTGAGAATCAGGCAAACTTAGTCTAATTATCCAAATTCAATTGGGTCCATATCTATCTCTGCCAAATCTACTCTGCACATATTTATAGCTCTAATTAAATCCGTACTTTTATCTGAACGCAGCAAAATCTCAAATCTGTATTTGTCCGCAACTCGCTCAATAGCACATTTTCCATAACCCACTATCTCAATATTTGATAAGCGCGAAAGAGCTTCTTGCATTTTATTCATCTGCTCTTGTGCTTTGAGCCCATTTTTATGTGAAAATAGAACGCGGCATAGTTTTTTATAAGGCGGATATAACCCTTCTCTAAATTTCTTTTCATCTTCTAAAAAACCTTCATAATTTTCCAAATAAAGTGAAAAAAACTCTTCATTAAAACTTTGCACTATTACTTTGGCATCTTTTGCACGTCCACTTCGTCCTGCAACTTGAATGAGTGAAGAGAGCGCTTTTTCACGAGCTCTGTAATCACTCATATTGAGCATATTGTCCATGCCTAGTACAACGGCCAAAGTAACGCCATGGTAATCATGTCCTTTACTTAGCATCTGCGTTCCCACAAGAATATCACTCTCTTTGTCATTAAAACGTTTGAGTGCTTTTTTTAACTTTGCTGATGTCGTAATAACGTCTCTATCAAACTGTTCAACATTTGCCTCAGTAAACTCTTCACTAATGTTTTTCACCGCCTCAGCTGTACCTAAACGTGAACTTGTCAAATGTCCACTCCCACACTTGCTGCAAACTTGTGGAATAGCCTGAGTATAGTTACAGTAGTGACATTTTAGCGCATGAGATTTTTGGTGAATACTCATTCCGATGGAACAAAATACACATTCATAAGTATATCCGCAATCCCCGCAAATAAGGTACTTAAAATTTGCCCGTGTCGGCAAGAAGACTATGCTCTGCTCTTTTTTGTCTAGTGTAAATTTTAAATTTTGTAAAATTAAAGGAGAGAGTGTCTCAGCACTTTTTTCATAGATAAACTCTTTGTCTGAGCTGTAATACCCGCCTTTTAGTCTTACGTGAGGAAATTTCACATAAGAACTCAAAGATGGCGTTGCAGAGCCAAGAAGAACCGGAACATCATAAATTTTCCCAATATATATGGCAATGTCTCTTGCGTTGTAGCGTGGGCGAGAAGAAGATTTATAGCTATCATCATGTTCTTCATCAACCACAATCAAACCCAAATCTTCTATTGGTAAAAATAGTGCTGAACGAGGTCCTGCAAGAATAAACGCAGTACCGTCATAAATTTTTTCTAATGCC
>JAHJFL010000117.1 GCA_018824795.1 bacterium
CCATGCTTAATCTTTTTTTGCATCTTTTTTTGAAGCGTTTTTGGATTTTTAGCATAAGAGTTGACAACTGCAAAAGGGTAAATATGCCCAGGTGTATGTGAAAAAGGTTTTCCGGCATAGTTCATACCTGAGTTAAACGCAAGGATGATGTCAAGTAAAAGTGAGCTGTCACCTTCAAAAACACCTTTTGCATGTGGCTGGTCAGATAAAGTTGCAGGGTCTCCTGTAAGTGCCAAAATAGCTCTTATATCTACTTCGTTTGCACCAAGAAGGTCTGATTGCAAAGCTATTTTATTTCTGTCACGCATACTCATAGTAGCAATAACCGGTTTGTTAAATCTCTCCTGCAACATTTTTGCAGCAAAGAGAGCGTTGTATTTGAGTTTAGCTAGAGGATTGTCGGTCGTTGAAAATCCGTCTACGAGTTTGTTAAGACCTAGCTCTTCAATTTTATCTACAATCGGAGAAAAAAGAGGAGAGTGCCCAGGAGTTGTCTCGAGAGTAATATATGTACTATTTTGCAATTTATTTATGAGAGTATCAAACAAAAAAAATCCTAATTGGCTATAATTGCGACATTATAACTAAGAGAGAAAAAATATATGCTAAAACTTGCTGTTTTTGATTTTGATTCAACGCTTATGGACGGAGAAACAATTGATTTTTTTGCCGAAGAACTGGGAATCGGTGAAGAAGTTGCCCGCATTACTGAAGAGGCTATGAGCGGAAGACTTGATTTTTTTGAATCACTGCAACAAAGAGTAGGGCTGCTCAAAGGGCTTGACTATAGTGTTGTGGAAAAAATAAGTCATAATCTTCCTTATATGCCAGGTGCAAAAGAGACTATTGCTGAACTAAAAAAACGCGGTATAAAAGTTGTTTGCTTTAGTGGTGGCTTTAGAAGTGCAACAGGTTATGCAAAAGATATCCTTGGATATGATGCAGATTTTTCAAACGTTTTACATCAAAAAGACGGCAAACTTACAGGTCTTGTAGGTGGAGATATGATGTTTAACTTCTCGAAAGGTGATATGTTAGTGCGTTTGCAAAAAATGCTTGGTGTCAGCGAAGAAGAAACATTAGTATGTGGAGACGGGGCAAATGATTTGTCAATGTTTGCACATGCAGGAACAAGAGTCGCGTTTTGTGCGAGAGATATACTTAAAAAAGAAGCAAATATTGTCATAGAGACAAAAGATTTGACACAAATTTTAGAAAAAATATAAGGATAACCATGTTAGATAGTACAGTTTGGAGACACTACAATAGTGAAAATAATTTTAGAGATAAGTTAGCAGAGTTCTGCGTTATGGATGCAGATGATATGGTTGCGGACGATAAAGAACTTTATAGCATACTCAAAGCAAAACTTACGAAAAAAGAGTTAAAGCTTTTTGCTATGGATAGTGCAAAAATGAGTGATGAAGATATCAAAACTGAATTTGCTTACGATGATGAAATATTAAAAGAAGCAAAATATAAAGTTTATAAAAAACTCAAACAAGATAAAATGAGAGCAAGCCTTAAAGGCTTGAAGTTCGACGAAGTAGAATAAGTTAGAGTGTGCAAAATTGTGTATGAAAATATTAATATTTTTACGCACAAGATAAGATTAATCTATAATTTATTAAATAGCTTGTACACTATCACAGATTTATCACAAAGGAAAACGATATGAAAAAAACAACTTCATTATTACTTGCAGCAATGGTTGCAGGTTCTCTATTTGCTACGAGCGCGATGGCAGATGCAAAACAAGGCCAAAAATATTACCTTAAAAAGTTAAAAGCATGTAAAAAAGACGGTCTTACAAACGGTGGAAACTTTGCTACAAAGCATGACCGTGATACATGGGCTGAGAAAAAAGAAAGCGGTGAGCTTTTAAATGCATGGAAAGAGATTTGTCCTTCAGGTGAGAGCAAATTTGATAAAATGAAACCAGATGATATTAATGATCTTTATGACTTCTGCTGGCAATATGCATCAGATGGTGACGTTCCATCTTGTGGTTAATTCCAAACTAAGTAGACTTCAAGCCTAGCTTGAAGTTCTATTTTTTTATTTCTTACTTCACTAAAATTTTAAACGCAACTCTTCTTGACTTTTCAAAATCTTCTTTTTCATCCAATATTACTTTTTTAGAAAAACTATAGGCACTGCCGACAAGTATTTTACTCAACCAACTTTGTGTTGTTACATTTTGCTTTTTAAATAGATATGAAAGCACTGAGTAGGAACGTTCCAACGAAAGTCTTTCATTCTTAAGGTAACGGTTGCTAAAGTTTACTCCGCCCCATTCACTTGATGTATGCCCATTGACGGCAAGACCTTCTATATTCTGTTTGTTCTCTTTTAGAAATGGGATGAGTTTAAGTAAAAAGTTGTTTAAAAAACTTTTTTGTACGTTTGTAAGTTCATAGACTCCAACTTTAAATAGTAGGGAACTATCAATAAATTCAATACTCAAGTCACTCTGAATAGTTATTTTTTTCGCTGCAATTTCTTCTTGAAATATTTTTTTGAGATTTTCATAGAGTGCATTTGAGTTAGCTGAAGCAATATGAGGAGTTTTTTTGTCTTTGAGCACATTTGCATTATTTAATGTTAGATGAGCCATTTTACAATCTTTATTAAGTTTTGCAATCCACATATTGGATTCTTGAGAATCGTTATAGGTGTGAATTCCGGCAACGCCGACTTGGGAGTTATGAAGTATTTCTACTGCATTAAAAACATCAAAGTTTTTTTCACCATAATGTTCTTGCGTTTTTATATTTAAATCAGAATCTAAAAGCATAGCAAGAGCATCGGTATTGCCTTTATCTCTTGCGTATCCAACCCCAATAACGGAAGAATCAGAAAATTCAGCGATGTCTTTAAGAGCACTTGCATATTTAGTATTGATAATTTTGTCAAGAAGAACATTCTTTTGTAAATCAAATTTAATCATACGTATTTGTTCTTTTTGTAGGCTGTCGCTTTGAGTCAAGGAAAGTAGGAAATTGCCATTTTGCAGTTGTATAAGTTTATGCGGTGTTAAAAGTAGTTTTGATTCATATTCTTTTAGCCAGATTTTATCTCCATTTTCATCTAAACGCAGGAGCAGTAAGTTATTTTCTTCATTATGCTTACTTGTTCCTATAACAATAATTGAGCCATCTTTTGATTCAACGGCGTCTACTCCTTTATCGTCATAGCCTGTACCGTATTTTTTACTCCAAAGAATTTCTCCATCTTTGGAAAATCTAGTTATGTAGATATCACTGAGCCCAAGGCCACTTGTAAAGATAGAGTCGTTTGAAGTTCCAGATGAAACAGAAGAGCCAATTGTTAAAACGCCACCATCTCCAAGAGCAACAAGTTTACTCATTTTGTCATGCATCTTGGTTCCAAAAGTTTTTGTCAACAGTATGTTGGCGTTTGTATCGAGTTTTAAAAATATCAAAGAGCCGCCTAGCGTATGCCCACCGATAAAATAGCCGTTTTTTGGGGTTTTAAGAAGAGATACAGCTTCATTGAAATCAGGTAGATCCGTTGCCTTTGAAAGAAGTATATTACCGCTATTGTCTACTTTAATTAGATGGATTTGCGAGCCGTTAGCATGAGAAACACTTTTGAGATATTCAAATGGATCAGTATACTCTTGAGCATCATCTTCTTTGGAAGTATTGAAGTTTTGAGAAAATCCAACAGCACTCAAACTTCTGTCATAATCTTCAGTGATGTCATGAAGTGCATCGTTAAATGGTTTATCTATAATGACTGAAAAGTCAGAGCTTTTCGCTTGAATAGTCGAAAAAATTAGTAAAGAGAGAAGTATTAGTTTCATTAATGCACTTTTTATTTTACTAATAGCAATAAATATTCCTAAAATGCTTATAATTAGGGAAGGGTCATTGAGCAATTCATCGGAATAGATGACTAAATTAGATGAGTTTATTTAGTCTAAAAAACGCATAAATTAATATTTGCTATGCTAAAGTATGTTTTTGCATGAAAAAAAGTCATATTTGGAGTGGACCTATTTGATATTTCGAACATTTATAGATAAATTCACTTTTTTCTTCTGGCTAATTTTCTTGGTTATTAATGTTCCTATATATATCTTTGGCAATATCTATTTTCAGGAGATACTTAAAAAATCTGAACAAGAGAAGATAACACTTATGTTGACTACTCTAGAACCAGCGATAGCCTTTAACATCTCCTTTGAACAGGAAAATCAACTAGATGAAATTCTAGCTGGTATACTCAAGTACGAAGATATACAGCAGATAGATTTGTATTTTTCACATGATAAAAAATCTTTGTCAAAATCAAAAGAGACAAATAAAGCTGCCAAGCTTTTTACATATGAACACTCAATTATCGACCCTTTTGAAAAAACGCAGATAGCTAAAATAACTCTATACTACTCTAATACAAAGTTAACAAAAATCACTCAGCAGATTTTCACAACTATCTTTTTTATCTTTATTTTTGCCTTGATTGTTTTCTCAATCATATTCTTCTCAATTCGCACAGACCTCAATGCGCTCAAAGTCATCGCAAAAGCTATGAAAGAATATTCTTTCACAAAAAAAATGCAACCAATTATGCTTCAAAGCAATAGCGAAGAGATTAACACCATTGCCAATGTCACAAACCAGATGATTGCCAATATATCACACTATCTTCTACAACTCAAATCCTTCAACAATGAGCTCAAAGAGCAGATAAAAAATGAGATTCTTAAGCAGCAAAAACAAGAGAGCTTAATGATACATCAATCTCGTCAAGCGGCTATGGGTGAGATGCTCGAATCTATAGCGCACCAGTGGAGACAGCCTCTCAATATCATCGGTTTGGCAACAGCAAATATAGAGACCGAGTATAAACTAGGTATTCTAAATGAAAAAAAATTTGATGAGAAGATGGAGATTGTTTCACTCAATCTTCACTATATGTCCAATACAATTGATGACTTTCGCAATTTTCTTAATCCTGAGCGAAAGTTGGGCCGTTTTAATCCGCAAAAAAGTATTCAGGAAGTTCTGAGTATTCTTGATGCACAGCTACAGCACAAGAATATTCTCTCAAAGCT
This sequence comes from bacterium, assembly GCA_018824795.1. The sequence goes on from JAHJFL010000117.1 coordinate 5,084, forward strand.
TATTGAAGAATCAGGTATCACTTTGAATGGTGTCGAAAATGAGTTTAAACAGGTAATATTTATCTTGTTAAGTAATGCCAAAGATGCAATCATGCTGCAAATGCAAAAGCAGAGTATCTCCCAAGGCTCTATTACTATTTCCATTAAACAGGAAAAATATGAGGGAGTAATTGAAATATGTGACAATGGAGGCGGAATAGATGAGGCTATTCTACACTCTATTTTTGACCCGTACTTTACAACAAAGTTTAACGCTAATGGGACAGGCATTGGACTTTATATTGCAAAAAATATTATAGAGTCGAGAATGGAAGGAACTTTGCGTGCCAAAAACAGCGGAGAGGGAAGCTGTTTTACAATCAGAACCTCCTTGAAAAATTTAGAAGAAAAAGAGAATAAAGCTATATGAAAAAAATATTTTTAATGCTAAGTACAGCTTGTTTGCTAATAGCAAATGATGACATGAATTTACTTGAAGATCTTAAAGATGCATCGGAGATTGCTACTCG
>JAHJFL010000018.1 GCA_018824795.1 bacterium
GTATGAGCAACTAGACGAGTGTGAGAGAGTTTATTCTTCTTTGAAATTCGATATCCGTAAAAATACTCAAAACAGACTCAAAACGAAAATAGAATCTGTTGAAAAAGTTCTAGGAAGGGAAGTGAATCACTAGCGTAGTGGTTTACTTTTTGTCTTCTTTTTTACTTTTCAAAATAAAGAAAAATATTCCTGCGATTACTAAAAAAACTGCCGTTCTAATCGTTAAATCTAATATGCTTGTAGTATCTTCCATAGTCTTGCCCTTGTAATGTTTTAAGTCTTTTGGAATTATATCTGAATGTGGATGGGGTGAAGGGATTCGAACCCCTGAATGCTGGTACCAAAAACCAGTGCCTTACCGCTTGGCGACACCCCAGAACGAAGTAAAATGCGAGATGCATTTCCTTAAATCGGCTGGAATTTTAAAATAAAAACCCTTATATAACCCTTAAGATTTGCTATAATACTAGTATGATAATGAAACATTTTTTGGAGATTTTGGTGAGGTTTGCAGTTATTATATTTTTTTTCTTTGCAATCTCTGTGTATGCACAAAAACTTGAACTTGGTTTTGATGGCAATAAACATCTAAGTGAGCGGGAGCTTTTTGAAGCTGTAAACCTTTACAAACCCTATTTTTATGAGTTCTATAAAGAAGAGGCACAAATTGATGAAAAAACATTGAACTTTTCACTTCAAGTCCTAAAAAACTATTACAAAACAAAAGGTTTTTACCATACACAAATCACATATGATATAAATCCAAAAAAGATAACAGTTCATATTGAAGAGGGCGAAGCCGTTGTTATTAAAGAGCTTGTCATCACCTCTGATTTGGAGATTAAAAAAGCGCTTGGATTTACTCAAGGTGAGATTTTTGACGCAACTAAATTTACGCAAAGTAAAAAAAATGTTAAATATGTATATGCTAACTATAACTATTGCAATGTTGCACTTGATGCCAAAGCATGGGTAGACATTGAAAAAAATGAAGCCTATCTCTCCTACATCGCCACTCCAAACGCTATCTGCTACTTTGGAGATATAAAAATAAACCCATCTCAGAATATAGATGAAGAGATTATTGAATCTCTCTTGTATTTTGAGGAAGATGACCATTTTTCACTCAAAAAAATTACGCAAAGTTATGAAAATCTCTATGCACATGAGGGAATTTCAAAAGTGGCTATAGATACGCAAGTAGATGCAAATAACAGAGTAAAGACGGTCGTTACCGTAACTGAAAATGAAAAACCCATCCGTTTTCATACCGGCTTAGGCGTAAGCAGTGATGAGGGTTTAATGGCAAGTGTAGGTGTCAAACACAGAAATATGTTTACAAACCTTAAAACCGCGGGTATAGAAGCCAGAGTTACAGAAATTAAACAGAGTCTTATCGCTACTTATGATATGCCCTTGGTAAATAATAACTCAACGGGTATAGAAATAGGGGTAGATAATGAAATCTTTGAAGGATTTACTGAAAACAGACTCTATGGTGAGCTTTATCTCAAACAAAGAGCAATGCCCAACAGCTTTAAAGAGAGTATTCTTTTTGAGAGCATTACAACCTATAAAAGCACTGATTTAGAACTTTTTCCGGAAGGAAATCTTTTTATATTATCTCCAATATTGGATTGGAATTATGATGTGAGGGATAAACTTCTTGATCCAAAAGAGGGCTACTTTCTCAACGCAAAGGTTATGGGCTCGCTCAAAAGTGCCTTCTCCGATGCCTCTTACTACAAGTTTAAACTCATGGGCGGATACATTTTACCGCTCTTTGATGAAACACTTGCGTTTAGAGGAACCTTTGGCTCTTTGGAGACTTTTGAAGGAGAACTTCCAGCTTCTTACCGTTTTTATGCGGGAGGTATGCACAGCAACCGCGGGTATATTTACAGAGGACTCGGTCCGACAAATGCAGAAGGAGACCCAACAGGTTCGGAGTCAATCTTCGAGACAACGGTAGAATACAGATTTGAAATATATGACAAGTTTAGAGGGGTTGTTTTTAATGACAACACTTTTCTTGGAGACAATTACACGCCAAATTATGAAAATGGATACTTCAGTGCGGGTGCCGGTTTGCGTTATGTCACACCCATTGGACCAATTGCTCTTGATTTTGGTTTTGATACAAAAAACCCGCTTGAGCAGTATGCTATCCATTTCCATATAGGGGAACTTTTTTGATAAAAGAGATTTATCTTCCTCTAAGAACACTTTTGATTTTTATATTGGTGCTCATTTTTACCTTCGCTTTTGTAGTTTCTCATAAAGAATTTGTTCCTTTTCTTGCAGATAAATATCTTAAAAGTTATGGAGTAGAGTACTCAAGTATAGAAGGGAATTTACTGAGTGGAGTCGTCATTAACGACTTAAAATATGAAGATAAAATCTCTGCTAAACGCCTTGAGGTTGAGTACAATATTTTAAATCTCTTCCGACCAACACCAAAATTTACTTCCCTTAAAACGCAAAGCTTACTTATAAACGGAGATAATTTTTCAGCAAGTGATGAGACGCAAAGTGAATTTGCTCTCCCTGCGTTTGCAGTGGAGACTCTGAGTGCAGTAGAAACAAAAATTATTGTTCAAGATGAAGTCATTTTTCTTGATGCAGAGGCGAGCGATTTAGTTTATGATGAAAGTTTAGATGCACAAAATGTTGACCTGACTCTCAAATCAGCCTATGCAAACGCAACTCTAAAAGGTTCCATAGATTCTAATAAACTCAGTGGTGACGGAGTTTTTGAGTTAGACAGGTCAATCTCTTCCAAATATCTTACGTTTATAAAAAGCGTCCCAAAAAAACAAAAACTTAAACTCGAGGCAACGCTTGAGCATCTGAAGATTTTTACCAGATTTGATACACTGCAACTCTCCTCAGATGAAGACTTTACCTTTAAAAACGCAGATGTAAATTTTCAGTATGTCATAGGTGCAAGTGATTTTAATCTTGATATATCGCACGACCTTTTTTATAGAGAGTATGAAGCGAAAAACAAAGCAAAAGTCTGGTTTAACACAGATGGAAAATACACAGCAGAGCTAAAAGTGAGTAATATCAAAGAGCCTTTTGGTCTTGATTTTAATGATACAGAGGCGATGGTGTCTGGAGATGCAAAGGGCATAGAAGTAAAACTTAAAAATGCGACTTTAGAGGCGCTTGTGAAAAGCTCAGACTATGAGAACTACGATATAGCAGGTGCAGCTAAGGATTTAAAACTCTCTTTTTTGACGAATTTTCCACAAGAATTACAAAATGAGAGTATTTCATTTCATACAAACACAAGAGTACAAACTTCGCCTTTTCATATAAGCGGTGATGTGAATGCAAGCAGTGTTTACGGCGCTTTGGAGACAGCGTTTATATATGAAAAAAATAAAGTTTTATATGAAGTGCAGGTTTTTCCAAACGCAGAGCATGAAATATATAGAGGCTATAATCTAGAGAGCTTTTTACCTTTTAAGCTTAGCTATAAAAATGGAATGAAAACGCATAAAATAGAGATAAATGCCAATACGCTTCAAGCAAATTTTCTTAAAAAAGATGTAAACATTCAAGGTTCAGGAACGCTTGCCGGAACAAAATTTCATCTTATTGGCAACTTGGAAACAAGAGAAATAAATATTGAATCAAAAATCCCTTCACTCAAAAAATTAATTGCAAATATTTTTAAAAATTCTCTTGATGCAAATGATGTTTATGATGCCCACATAGACTTGCATACAAATATCAAATTTGATGAAAAACTGAGAATAAAAACCGAGCTTAAAATTCCGCTATATGTCATTGAAGTAGATACTCAGACAAGTCATATTGTAGAAAATATTGCTCTTGAAACTTCGTATGAAGATGAGAAGCTTGTTATAGAAAATTACTTTTTTCAGTATAAAAAACATGACTTTTACTCTAAAAAAGCTTCAACAATACACTTTGACAAAGATTTTAATATGATACTTGAAGAGCTATGGCTCTATGACGGCATTCTCATTAAAGGGTTTGTCAATAAGGAGAGTTTAGAGGGTAATGTAACGCTTACAAGTGAGAAGTTTGAGTACATAGGTGAAGATGCCAACGTCAGAGCAAAAATAGACTTAAAAGCCGAATTTAGCACAAAGCTACAAAAGGTAGAAGGAAAAATTACACTTTTAGATGGAGTGATAAGCTACAAGCCAGTGACAGACTATGCCATAGAAGACAGTGACATTATAATTATACAAGATATAAAAGAGAAAAAAAACAGCCATTTAGAAATCAACATTCAGGTAGATTCCATAAAGCCGATAGCATACAAAATAAAAGATGTAAATTTGATGGTCACTCCGGATATTACACTTTTTCAAGAGGCAGGCTCTGCATTTCAAGTGTTGGGAGTGCTTACCATAAATGAGGGTAATGCAACCTTTAGCGGTAAAAAGTTTGAGTTTGACAAAAGTGAAGTCTATTTTAATGGTCATAAGCCTATGAATCCGCAGTTAAATCTGAATATTCATCACCATACAATAGATTATATTGACATAGAGATTTATGTGACAAATACCCTGGAAGATCCGGTAATTATCTTCTCCTCAAAACCTGCTCTGAGTCAAAACGATATTATGTCTTACATTCTTTTTGGCGAGTCTGCCAGTACCATGTTTGACCCGTCTTCAGACGCTTCAAAGAGCTCTTTACTTCTTGCAGGCGGTTTGAAACAGCTTGTTAACGAAACATCTCCTATACAGGTTGATACGCTCAATGTATTGACAAATAAAGAGGGAACTCTAGGCTATGAAATAGGCTCGCGTTTTAATGACAAAATACGCATAGTGTACAAAAACGACACAGCATCAAGCCTCATTCTCCAATACAGCCTCAGTAAATCTGTGAGAATAGAAGTAGACGTACGTGAAACTGGGCAAGGCGTAAGCATTATTTATGTGAAGGATTTTGGAGAATATCGTTTAAATGCAGAATGATAAAATTTGCTATAATATAAATATATTTGATGAATAAGAGGTTTGGACTATGATATTTTTAACATTGGGATGTTGTAGTTCACGAGAGGTATTTAAATAACGGATGATAAAAAAACTAAAATCTCTCAAAAATCATGAAGGTTTTATGAAGTATTTTAAAAATACTTCGTGGCTTTTTGGTGAAAAAATTCTCAGAATGGTTGTGGGCCTTTTTGTAGGGGTCTGGGTGGCAAGATATTTAGGGCCTGAACAATTTGGACTTTTTTCTTACGCACAAAGTTTTGTTGGTCTTTTTACTGCCATTGCCACTCTTGGACTTGATGGCATAGTTGTACGTGAGCTTGTCAAAGATGAAAGCCGTAGAGATGAACTCATAGGGACTGCGTTTTGGCTCAAACTGATGGGGGCGTTAAGTGTATTAATTGTATTGGCCTTTGCCGTAAACTTCACTTCAAATGACAGCTACACAAATACTTTGGTGTTCATCATAGCAAGTGCAACTATATTTCAAAGTTTTAATGTCATAGATTTTTACTTCCAAAGCAAGGTCCTGAGTCGTTATGTGGTTTTTGCAAATATCATAACTCTTTTTCTCTCAAGCATAGCGAAGATTGTACTTATACTCTATAATGCACCGCTTATAGCGTTTGCATGGGTAACCCTGTTTGACAGTTTTATATTAGCATGTGGGTTTGTTTATTTTTATTTCAAAAGTCATTTGGCAAATAGAGTTAAAATTTTCAAATTTAACAGAGCAAGTGCAGTTGCTTTGTTGAGAGACTCTTGGCCACTTATCTTGAGTGGAATGGTAATAGCAATATACATGAAAATAGACCAAGTAATGATAAAAGAGATGATGAATGCCGAAGCTGTAGGACAATACGCGGCAGCAGTGCGACTAAGCGAAGCATGGTATTTTATACCGATGGTCGTAGCATCTTCACTATTTCCTGCTATCATAAATGCTAAAAAAACAAGCAAAGAACTCTACTACGCAAGACTTCAAAAGCTTTATGATTTAATGGTATGGATGGCGATAGCTATAGCACTGCCTATGACATTTTTAAGTGATTGGATTGTTGAATTGCTTTATGGCGGGCAATATAATCAAGCGGGCAGTGTATTGATGATACATATTTGGGCTGGAGTGTTTGTTTTTTTGGGTGTTGCTTTTAGCAATTATCTGGTGAGTGAAAATTTAACAAAAAAATCTTTTTTTAGAACAGCACTTGGAGCATCTACAAATGTTGGACTAAATTTTGTTTTAATTCCTAAATATGGCATTAATGGTGCTGCGATAGCAACTTTGCTGAGTCAAATTATTGCAAATTATATTTATGATTTTTTTGACCGAGATTTACATCAGCAGTTAAAAATGAAAACGATGAGTTTTTTCCCTATACATATATTGAAAGAATACAAATGATGAGTTATAAAATAGCAATAGCAGGTACATTTACCCCTAATATAGTGTATCATCTTGGTGAATATTATAGTAGGGTTGAACAAAGCTTTGATAATATAGAAAAAGTCTGGAAGTATAATAAAGATGGAATTTTTGCAGTTTTAGAATTTATAAGAAAGACTGGATGTAAAATACTTTATACTGGAAGTTCTACAAAGTTTTGTGATGGAGGGATGGGAAGAAATGCCTCTCCATATGCTTGGATAAAAGCTACAAACAGGGAGCTTGTGATGACAGCTAAAACAGAAGCTTTAGCATGGAGTCTAAGAAGAAGGCTAGAAGATTATATAAATAAATGTAAAAATAAATGGAGATAAAATGAAAGAATTTATACCAATAAAACCATTAAGTACAGCGGTACTATTTTTAGTATTTAATAGGTTAGACACAACAAAACAAGTTTTTGCTCAAATCAAAAAAGCAAAACCACCTAGAATATATATTGCTTCTGATGGAGCCAGAGAGGCTAAAACGGGTGAAGAAGTAATAGTTGAAGAGATTCGAGATTATGTTATACAAAATCTTGATTGGGAGTGTGAAGTAAAAACTCTTTTAAGAGATGAAAATTTAGGCTGTAAGGTAGCTGTTAGTAGTGCTATTGATTGGTTTTTTGAGCACGAGGATATGGGAATTATACTTGAAGATGATGTAGTCCCAACACAAAGTTTTTTTTGGTTTTGTGAACGAATGTTGCAAGAATATAGAAACGATAGTCGTGTAATGATGATATCTGGTACAAACTATATGTTAGATATTAGAGATCAAATAAAAAAAGACTATTTTTTTTCAAGACATTTTACGATTTGGGGATGGGCAACATGGAAAAGAGCTTGGAAATTATATGATGTAAAAATTCCAACTTGGCGAACTGAGATACAACCTGCTAATATCAATTTTATTAGCAATGAAGCCTACATTACAAAACACTTTGAAAATACATTTGATCTAATTCATCAGAATAAAATGAATACTTGGGATATTCAATGGGTATATACTTGTTTATTTAATTATGGACTATGTCTTACGCCGTCAATAAATATGATTAGCAATGTAGGTGTAAATGGGACACACACTACAGGTAATGTTACTGATAGCCATTACTTAAAAACTTATAATTTTGAAAGCATTGATAGAATTAAGCTTAATTCTATTGTATATCCTGAGCAATTCTATGACGAAGGATTACACATAGAAAAAACACTACCTGCTTATAGAAAAGATTTTTTCATGCGTTTACTCAAAACATTAAGAATTTATGAGATTACTAGAAGTACATATAGATTTTTTAAATGAAAAAAACACTGAAAAAATTGCTTCCTGAAAAAATTAAGAATCTGATTATTGAATATATAGGTAATAAAACTATCAATAATTATTTTAAAAAAAATCATTCTAAAAATGCATTATTATCATACATTTTAGCACCATTCAAAAAAGATTCTATGTCTCACACAAATTTTTTTGAAGCACAAGCTTGGGCAAAAATACTTGATGAGCTTGGGTACAATGTGGATATTATTGACTATAGAAATAGTAAAAAAATTGATTTGTCAACATATGATTTGATTTGCGGATTTGGAGATGTTTTTCAGCAGGTTTTTGAATCGAGTTATCACAAAAACATTCAGACTATATATTATGGGGCTGGAATGCATGTTTGCCATCAAAATACTACTTCCTTGCAACGAGTAAAAGATGTTTATATTAAAAAGGGTGTTTGGCTTGGAAAATCAGCTAGATTTGTAGAAAAGACTTGGACTCATCAGACATCTTTGGTCGGTGGAATTATAGCACTTGGCAATGAGGTGTGTGCAAATAGCTATAGAAAATATTTTGATGGGAAAGTTTATTCACTCCCTGCACTTTTTTATGAAACACAAAATGGTGAAAACATCATAAGGAATCGACAGCGTTCTTCAACAAAGCACTATTTGTGGTTTGGGAGTTCAGGGTTGATACACAAGGGATTGGATTTGTGTTTGGATTATTTTTCACGAAATCAAGATGTTTTTTTGCATATATGCGGACCAATCGAAAATGAAAAAGAGTTTATAGATGTATATAAAAAAGAACTCTTTGATTTACCAAATGTTGAGCTACATGGATTTATTGATATAGACAGTAAAGAGTTTGAAACTATTTTGACTATGTGTTCATTTATTATTTTTCCTTCATGTTCCGAAGGAGGTTCGCCATCAACTTTAACAGTTATCGGTAATGGTGGTTTAATCCCAATTATTACAAAAGAGACAACAATAGAAACAGGACATGAGATTTGGATTGAAGGACTTGATTATGAAAGTATTGACAAAGCAATCAAGTATTCTCAAGCATTCTCATTTGAAGAGATTAAAGAGTTACACTATAATAATCTAAAATTTGTAAAAGCAAATCATACTCGAGAGATATATTGTGAGCAATTGAAAAAAAACATCCAAAATATTTTAGGAATAACCAATGGCCTGTAAAATATGTACCCAACAAACAAAACAAATATTTCAAACAAAAATATTAAATAAATATGACATAAACTATTTTCATTGTGAACATTGTGGTTTTTTACAAACAGAGGAACCATATTGGCTAGATGAGGCTTACAGCGAATCTATAAATGTTTCAGATACTGGATATATGCAAAGAAATTTAATGCTTTCAAAAAAATTAACAATTTTATTAGCTTTGTTTTTTGATAAAAATGAAAAATTTTTGGACTACGCAGGTGGTTATGGTGTCTTTGTACGGATCATGCGAGATATTGGTTTTGATTTTTATTGGGATGACAAATATACCACTAATTTTTTTGCTAGAGGTTTTGAACATCAAAGTATAAACAAATATGAAGCCGTGACTACATTTGAAAGTTTTGAGCATTTTGTAAATCCAATGGATGAGATAGAATCACTACTAAAAATATCAAAAAATATCATTTTTTCTACAGAACTTTTGCCAAACCCTATTCCAAAACCTCAAGATTGGTGGTATTATGGACTAGACCATGGGCAACATATCTCTTTTTATAGTGAAAAAACATTTGATTTTATAGCGAAAAAATTTAATTTAAATTATGTAAATTTAGTCGGATTACATCTTTTAAGTGAGAAAAAAATATCAAATCTTCAACTTAAAGTTTTGAAGTTGAGTAAATTTGGATTGCATAAACTTTTACAAAAAAGACTCAAAAGTAAAACTTGGGATGACTATCTAAAAATGAGTGGGAAAAAATGAAAATTCTATATGACCATCAAATATTTACATCGCAAAAATACGGTGGAATTTCGAGATATTTTTATGAACTTGTTCTTGAATTTAGTGATACTCAAGGGGTAGATTGTGAAATTCCTTTGCTAGTATCAAATAATCATTACATATCTGATAAAAAGTTTGTTAACTATGTAGATTTATTGCCAAATAAACAGTTTCGTGGAAAAATAAGAATTTTTAATTATTTAAATAAAGCAAACACGATTTTGAAACTGAAACAACAAAAGTTTGATGTTTTTCATCCTACTTATTATGACCCATATTTTTTAAAATATATAGGTAACAAGCCATTTGTTTTGACTGTTTATGACATGATTCACGAGAAATTTAGTGATATGTTTTCTCCAACTGATAAAACAACTGAGCAAAAAAGATTATTAGTAGAAAAGGCGACCAAAATCATAGCGATTTCACAAAGTACAAAAAAAGATTTGATAGAGCTTTTTGGGACAGATGAGTCAAAAATCGAAGTGGTTTATCTTGGAAATTCTATGTTTCCTAAGTCAAACATTACTCTTGAATATGAGATACCAAAAAAATATTTACTTTTTGTAGGAAGTCGTGGTGTTTACAAAAACTTTGAGCGATTTATTAATAGTATTACAGAACTATTAAATCAAGATAAAGAACTGTTTGTTTTATGTACAGGTGGTGGAAAGTTTAGTAACAGTGAAATAGAACAATTTAAGGAATTAGGGATTTTAAAACAAATTTTACAATTCAACTTAGACGATGACAGTTTAGCTTATTTTTATAAAAATGCTTTGGCTTTTATTTTCCCATCGCTTTATGAGGGATTTGGCATCCCAGTGTTGGAGTCTTTTGCTTGTGGATGTCCACTTCTTTGTAGCGATGTGAGTTCGTTACCAGAAGTTGCTGGTGAAGCAGCTTGTTACTTTGACCCTTATAGTGAAGAGTCTATAAGAGATGCAGTTTTGAGAGTTTTGGATGATATGAATTTACGAAAAGATTTGATAAGCAAAGGGTATGAACAGCTGAAAAAATTCTCATGGAAGCAAACAGCGGAACAAACGAAAAAAATATATGAAAGTGTGTTGATATGAAGACAGCAATTATTACAGGAATAAGTGGGCAAGATGGACCTTATCTAGCAAAATTACTTTTAGAGAAAGGGTATAAAGTCGTAGGAACAGTAAGAAGTTATAGATGTGCAAACAATAAAAATTTTGAATATCTTGGCATTGAAAAAGAAGTAAAACTAGAAGAACTTGATCTTTTAGATATGGCAAATGTAATAAGAATCATCCAAAAATACAAACCAGATGAGATATACAATCTTGCAGCTCAAAGTTCTGTAGGACTTTCGTTTGATCAGCCTTTGGGAACATTTTCTTTCAATACAACTTCTGTCAATAATCTTTTGGAGAGTATTAGACTTTTTAGCCCATCTACTAAACTTTATCAAGCTTCAAGTAGTGAGATGTACGGTAGAGTCAAAACTATGCCAATATCTCTAGAAACGCCAATGCACCCAATAAGTCCTTATGGTGTTTCCAAGATGGCTTCTTATTTTATGGTGACAACTTATAGAGAATCGTATGATTTGTTTGTGTGTAATGGAGTATTATTTAATCATGAGTCATATTTGAGAAGTAATAATTTTTTTGTAAAAAAAGTGATAAGAGACTCTATTGCTATCAAAAATGGCAAATTGGATAAGTTGGTAGTTGGTAATCTAAATGTAAAAAGAGACTTTGGTTATGCTCCAAAATATGTGGAAGCAATGTGGAAGATGATGCAATTAGATCAAGCGGATGATTTTATAATATGTTCTGGAGAATCAATTTTACTCAGAGATATTGTCGAATATATTTTTACTAAAATGGACATAGATAAAAGCCTTATTATTGAAGATAAAAGTCTGCTTCGACCAAATGAGATAGAAGATATTTATGGGGATAATACAAAAGCAAAAGAAATTTTAGATTGGGACTATGACTATTCTTTTTTTAAGATATTAGATCTCTTAATAGATGAAGAAATAAAAAATGCAAACTAAGCCTTTAATATCAATTGTAACGGTAGTTTACAACGGTGAAGAGTATCTCGAAACAACCATTCAGAGTATCATCAATCAGGCTTATGAGAATATTGAATATATTATTATTGATGGCGGCAGTACTGATGGAACGCTTGATATAATAAAAAAATATGAAGATAAAATTAAGTATTGGGTAAGTGAAAAAGATAAGGGTATTTATGATGCTATGAACAAAGGGATTCTGGCCGCAACAGGCGATTGGATAAACTTTATGAACGCAGGTGATATATTTTACAACGACAATGTTCTACATGAGATATTCGCTGAAGAGAAAATACTCAAAGATATAGATTTGATCTACTCAAACACTCTGTTGGATGGAAAAACAATGCTTGAATGCAATATTGCAAGCAATGTTATTATTCATCAATCTCTTATCTATAGAAGAAGTCTCCATAAAGAGCTGGGCTTGTATCTTGTATATAAAAATTTACTCATTTCAGACTATCTCTTTTTTATGCTTTGTAAAGAGAAACGTTGGTATAAAAGTGATGTAATTATTTCAATTTACAATACAGAAGGCTTGTCTAACGAAAAATTTTTTCTACATCTAAATCAGAAAATAGGAACCGACCTTATCTTTAACAATATAAGTAGAACCAACGCGACCATAATGCTGCTTATTTACCCATCTTACAGGTATTTCAAAAATACATTAAAAAAAATATTAGAGTTTTTTAAAATAAAAAAAGATGAAAAAAGTTGAGTATTAGAATGAACGATTTAATGGTCATTGTTGTTTTGTATAAAAAGAAAATATCTGATTTATCTATGATTTTACAGAGCAGTTTAACGAGTGGAGGAAATATTGATATCTTTGTATATGATAATTCTATTCAAACGCAAGAGATGCCAGAGAAAGAAGGGTTCAACTTTCATTATGTTCATGATAAAAGTAATGCCGGAGTTAGCAAAGCATACAATGAAGGTATTAAAAAAGCAAAAGAATTAAATAAAAAGTATGTGCTTTTACTGGACCAAGATACAAATATAATTGTTGCCGATTTAGAAAAATATCTTTTATTAGCAGACAAATACGGTGAAGACTATCTTTATGCTCCCATAGTGCATCGCAAAAATAAGATTTATTCTCCGGCATATATCAACCATTTTATCGGAAAAGTTCAAGATTCAGAGAGTTTTACATATCAGGAAATTTATAGTTTAGATAAAAAATCACTCATAAACAGCGGCTTAATGATTCCGGTAAGTTTGACAGACCTGATAGGCGGTTTTGATGAAAACATCAAATTGGACTTTAGTGATTTTTATTTTATTGAAAAATATAAAAAAATAAATGCGGATGTCATATTATTGGATTTGTATGTACAGCACAGCTTATCCGGAGATGAAGATAAAAATTATTCAGCTGAGATGTTAAGATATAAATATTATTGTAATGGTGCAAAATATTTCAATATTGCGTTGAATGAATTTAGGCTTATTCCAGCTCTGAGAAGAATGTTTAGATTGATGATAAAATATAAAAGTTTAAAGCCCATTAATATTTTTTCAGAGTATTTCATAGGGAATAAAAGAATATGAAAATATCGGTTTGTATGGCAACCTACAATGGTCAAAAGTATATTAAAGAGCAGTTAGATTCAATACTGATACAATTGAAGAACGACGATGAAGTGATAGTGTCTGATGACAGTTCAAGTGATAAAACGATAGAGATAGTTAAAGCCTATAATGACAAAAGAATTAAGGTTTATGAGAAGCAAAAGTTCAGATCACCTATTTTTAATTTTGAAAATGCATTGCAGTATGCTTCTGGCGATATAATAGTTTTGTCAGATCAAGATGATGTGTGGGAAAATGACAAGCTGGATGTTGTGCGGGAGAGTTTTAAACATCTTTCAGATGAGATTGTCTTAATGATGTTTAATGGAAGATGTATTGATGAAAATGGAAGTGTCTTGAATAATAATCTATTTGAGTATATTCGAATTCATCAGGGGCTTGTATCCAATATTATGAAAAACAGTTTCATAGGATGCAATATAGCGTTTACTAAAAATTTATTAAATGTAGTGTTGCCTTTTCCCAGTGACACTCCTATGCACGATATGTGGCTTGGCACATCTGCATATATTTACGGGGATGTCAAGTTTGTAGATAGAAAAATCTTTAACTATAGATTGCATGAGAATAATTTTACAGGCAAAAAAACCTCTTTGATTCAGAAGATTAAGTGGAGAGTGGTATTGATAAAGAATTTAATTAAAAGGTATCTGTATGTCAAATATTTTAGTTAATGCTTCGATTGTTTTATACCACAACAAGAGAGAACAGTTAAAAAAAGTCATAGAAAGTTTTTTGGGTACACAATTAGATGTAATGCTTTATCTAGTTGATAATTCAGCAGATGATTCCTTAAGTGATTTAGCCGCATTGGACAATAGAATAATATATATCTTTAATAATGCGAATGTCGGCTACGGAGCCGGACATAACGTAGCTATACGAAAGTCTATAGAAATGGACATAGATTATCACGTGGTTCTAAATCCTGACCTGAGTTTTGAGGGCAGTGTTATAGACTCCATTTATGAATATATGCAAAACCATCAAGATGTAGGAAATTTAATGCCTAAAATACTCTATCCTAATGGAGAAAATCAGTATTTGGCAAAGCTGTTGCCAACACCGTTTGATTGGATTGCCAGAAGATTTTTACCTGCTAAGTTTACAAAAACTATGACAGACAAGTTTGAGTTGAGATATACAGGGTATGATGAGGTAATGAATGTTCCTTTTCTGTCGGGATGTTTTATGTTTTTAAGAACAAAAGCACTTAAAGATGTCGGGCTTTTTGATGAAGATATTTTCATGTATATGGAAGATGTTGATTTAAACAGGAGAATACACGCAAAGTATAAAACAGTATATTATCCGGATGTGCATATTTTTCATGAGTATGAGAGAGGCTCACACAAAAACTTTAAATTGCTTCTCATATCTATTGAGAGCTCCATTAAGTATTTTAACAAATGGGGATGGATCTTTGATAAAGAAAGAAAATCTATAAACGATAAGATATTAAAAGAAACAAACTATGTATAGAGTTCTCCTTACCGGCTCAAACGGCTTCATCGGAACCTATTTTGTAAATAAATATGCCAAGAAGTACGACATTCAAAAATTCTCATTTTTAGATGATGATTTTGAAAGTTTAGAGTTACAAGGAACAGATGCCATAGTGCATCTTTCAGCGCTGGTACATCAAATGGGCGGGGCAAGTGCGGATGAATATGAGAGAGTGAATGTAGCCCAAACATTGCGTTTGGCAAAAAAAGCCAAAGCGAGCGGAGTAGGGCATTTTATTTTTATGAGCAGCGTAAAAGTATATGGTGAAGAATCAAATGTTGTTTATATGGAAACAACAGAGTGCAGACCCCAAGACGATTACGGAAAAAGCAAACGCAGGGCAGAAGAGGAACTGCAAAAAATTGAAGATGAAAGTTTCAAAGTCTCAATCATAAGAACACCTGTAGTTTATGGCTATGGTGTAAAAGCAAACATAAAAAACCTGTTGGAGCTTGTCGGACGTGTCTCTTTTTTACCTTTTGCAAAGATAGAGAACAAACGCAGTATGGTTTACATAGGCAATCTGTGTCATATCCTCGATGTTGTTATTGAAAAGAAAGAAGAGGGAATATTTTTAGCCGCAGATGATGCGCCTCTGAGTACAACAAAGCTCATCACACTCATAGCGGCGGCACTTGATAAGAAGATATATCTTCTTTATGTTCCATTTTTTGAGACTTTTTTAAAAATCTTCAAACCTTCTTTTCACAAGAGATTATATAAAAACTTGGAAGTTGACAATTATGCAACGCTTGAGCGCTTGGGAACAACAAACCCATACAGTACGCAAGAAGGAATTGAAGCCATGATTGAGGGGGAAAAAGAGTGATATATCTAGTATTATTTTTAATTTCATTCTCTTTGACATACTTCATAAAGAATTATGCGCTCAAAAAATCACTTCTCGCGCATGTCAATGAACGCAGTTCCCACAGCACACCGACTCCGCATGGCGGAGGAGTTGCCATTGCGTTTAGCTGGTTTGTCGGAATTTCTTATCTTTATTACCAAAACAACATAGATACTTCTTTATATTTTGCTTTAATGGCAGGAATTTTACTCTCCTGCGTTTCATACCTGGATGACCTGTTTGAATTAAGTCCAAAAATAAGACTTATGACTCAGGCCATTGTTGCGTTTTTGGCTCTTTATTTTTTAGGCGGTTTGCAAATAATAGATTTTGTATTCTTTACACTTGAAAATCAAATCATTACAAATACCCTCGCTTTTCTTACAATAATCTGGTTTATAAATCTTTATAATTTTTTAGATGGAATCGATGGCTATGCAGGAAGTGAAGCCATCTTTTTAAGCATGGCTGCGTTTATACTCTTTGGAGATGCTCATTTTTTAGTCTTAGCGGCAGCTGTGCTTGGCTTTTTAGTCTGGAACTGGCACAAGGCAAAGATCTTTATGGGTGATGTGGGAAGTACGCTTTTAGGCTATAATGTGGCCGTATTTACAATCTATTATGCAAATGCCCAGAGTTCAAATCTTTGGATTTGGATAACTCTTTTTGGACTTTTTTGGTTTGATGCGACATTGACGCTTTACAGAAGAGCTAAAAATAAAGAAAAATTAAGTCAAGCGCACAGAAAACATGGCTATCAAAGACTAGTGCAAAGCGGTTGGCCACATGACAAAGTCGTTCTGTTTTCGATTATGGTAAATCTTGCCTTGTTTGCAATTGTGTACTATATTTCGTCTATTGCAGTTGCGTTTGCAGTGGCTGTTTGTATGCTTTACCTTTGTATGAAATATGTAGATAAACAAAAGGATTTTTTTGATATTTAAACCGTCTGAACTCAAAAGAAAACTCTTCTTTACGCTTTTTGATATCTCTATTATCATGGTATCAGTTCTCGTTGCGTTTAACCTGCGTTTTGATTTTAGCATACCGGAAATACATATAAAAGCCATGTATCTCTCAGCACTGATTCTGATTGTCTCGAGAGTAGTCTTGTTCTATCACTACAGAGTGTACGACATCAGCTGGAGACACTTTGGCTTTAAAGACACTACGAGTTTGGTATATGTAACGGTTTTTTCAACACTTATTTTACTTGTGGCGACTTATCTGCTCAGAGGAACCGAGTATATTATTCCAAGATCCATTATTGCGATAGAGTTTTTTATTTCACTTTTTATGATTTTAGCTTTAAGAATTAGCAAGAGATTATATTTAGAAAGTTACAAGATAAACGCAGATGGAAAAAGCACCATCATCATAGCCGATATAGATAAAGCGAATATAATTTTAAGAACCATAAACAGTGAAGAGAGTGACTACTTTCCTATTGCAGTTATAGACGAAAATCATAGCAATATGAAGCTAAACGGAGTAAATATTTATTCTCTTGATGAATTTATAGCGTCAAATATTCAATGTGAGATTGCTATTGTGGATGAGTCCATTGACCTAAGCTCAGTGTATGAAAAATTAAATGATTTATCTATTGCAAATATCAAAATAGCCAGTGATTACGGGGATTATGGAACACAAATTAAAGACATATCTGTTGAAGATTTACTTGCTAGAAAACCAAAAGACTTAGATAAAGAAAAAATAGAAGATTTCATAAAAGACAAAACCATTTTAGTAACAGGGGCAGGTGGAAGTATAGGCAGTGAGATTTGCAGACAGTGTGAAAAGTTCGGAGCAAAGAAACTCATTCTTTTAGATAACAGCGAATACAACCTTTACGCCATCAGTGAAGAGATAAAAGATGTTCCGAGCGTTTGTGTTATGCAGAATGTCGTAGATATCTCTTTTCTGGAAAATACATTTAAAGAACATCAGCCCGACATTGTCATCCATGCTGCTGCATACAAACACGTTCCGCTTGTAGAAGCTAATATTTATGAGGCTATTTTAAACAATGTTATTGGCACAAAAAATGTAATAGATTTGGCGATTAAGTACAAGGTTCAAAAGTTCGTCATGATTTCTACAGACAAAGCAGTTCGTCCTACAAATGTTATGGGAACAACGAAACGTATCTGTGAGTTGTATGCGCAAAACTCTAACGGCTTGGGTACAGATATCGTAGCTGTGAGGTTTGGCAATGTCCTTGGCAGCAGTGGTAGCGTAATCCCTAAATTTAAAGCGCAAATTGAACAAGGCAAAAACATTACGGTAACACATCCGGATATTACTAGATACTTTATGCTTATTCCAGAAGCCTGTGAACTTGTGCTTCAGGCAGGTGCAATTGGAAGCGGCGGGGAAATATTTATTTTAGATATGGGTGAGCCGATTAAAATAGTTGATTTAGCTCAAAAAATGATAGATTTAAGCGGTAGAAATAATATAAAAATAGAGTTTACAGGTTTACGCCCCGGCGAAAAGCTCTATGAAGAACTCCTCGCAGATGAGAGTGATTGTAAAACGCAGTACGAATCTATAACTGTCGCTGCACCGACATATTATGATAGAAAGAGATTAATACAAGATATAAATGAACTCCTTCATACAGACGATAAGTTGGCAAAATTAAAATTAATAGTACCAGAGTTTAATCATCAACTCAA
>JAHJFL010000019.1 GCA_018824795.1 bacterium
AACGTTGCTTATTGATAGTGGTGCAGATATTTTTGACTTTGATGATGAAGGCGTGAGTATATTCGATATGGCTATTACGTACAATAATATAGAAATGGTTCAGTATTTAATAGATAAAAAAATGAATGTCAATCAGACGAACAGAAGAAGCGGTTTTACTCCATTGATGGCAGCTGCCTGCTATGGAAGAGTGGAAATAACAAAAATTTTAATAGAAAATAATGTCGACCAAAACGCAGTAGATTCCAAAGGCTTTTGTGCAGCGGATTTTGCTAGAAAAATGAATAAAAAAAGCGTTTTGGCTCTTCTTGACTATGACTCAAAAAGTCCTAAAAACACAACTTACGCAAGATGAGTTTAATCAAAAAATTTCCCTTGCTTTGTGTTGTCTAGTGGTTTACGTTTCTCTTTTTCGAGCCATTCTTGAAGAAGAGACTCTACAACCTTGCTTAAACTCATTTTATACCTATCTCTAGAATATTTCATAGAGTCATCCCAGGTTTTTCTATCTATAAGTAAACTTCTTGTTACTTCATCTTTTGGCTTCATTTTTCACCTTATAACTTTGTCTGAATGCTTCATTTGAAAAGAGATGCGAATAATACCTTTATATTTTAAAAGTATAGTGGTGGGAGTCCCTTTTTTGCTCTTTTTTTGAGTGAAACAAAAACTGCTTGTATAAAAGATAGAGAAAAAATGTCAACAATAAAAATAATAACAACCAAACTATCATCTCAAGACTCCTCTATTAAGTATATGTCATATAGATAGTATCGGCAGTTTGTATTATTAGATTAATTTATATTCAATCTTTTTATTTTTTAATTCAGTACAGAATAATTCAAAATATTTTTGAATACTGATCTCGTCTATTCCGCTAAGCGAAAGCTCTACAGAGGCTTTACCATTGTTAAAAATAGGAAGTGAAGAAAGCTCTATGGTGTTTGGAATTTGCTGCATGATTGAAATAAGCGTATTTTCACTTGTCTGTGCTAAGAGAGTGTATCTAAACTTTGCATCAGCATGATTAAACGCAGTTTCAATCGCTGAGCGAATCATAGGATGCGCCATTTCTGGAAAACCTGGAACAAAAAAGAATCTCTCCTGGAGCGAAAAACCCGACATATTGTTGACAGGATTAAAAAGGAGTTGTGAACCCTCAGGAAGATCTGCCATATGTATTCTATGCGGATATGCCTCTTGCCCAAATTTTTGAAGAATATCATTTTTAAACTCTTCATGTATCTGCACAGGTTTTGAGGTAAAAATTTCAGCGGCAATTTCTCGTGTCAAATCATCAGGCGTTGAACCTATACCGCCAAATGAAAACATAACTGCGTTTTTATCTGATAGGATGAGTCTGTAACAGCCTTTCATAAGCTCTTTGTCATCTTTAATAATAAAAGAGGCAAAGAGTTCATGTCCGTATTTGGCCAGTTCAGCTTTTAGAAATTCAAAGTGTTTATCTTCTCGTCGCCCATTTAATATTTCTGTTCCAATAATCACTGCATAAAAGTTCATTTGTTCTACTTTTTTGCAAATTATAGTATTATTTCATAAATAATATACGAAGGTAAAATATGTCTTACGCAGAAAAATTAGAAGAGTTAATAACTAAAACTGTTATTCCGGATATTGACGAGAGATTGGATGAGATTTTTGAAGAGATTGCTGGAAGTAAAGAAGCAACAGAAGATGCAAAAGAAGAAATAGAAGAACTTCGTGAATTTAAAGCAGATTTACAAGATGTTTTAACAGATATTCAAAATGGTGACATTGAAGAAGATGAGTGTCAAGAGCTGATTGAAGATATTTTAGAAGCTCAAGAGCATAATGGCGATGATGATGAAGATGAAGATTTCGGATTCAAAGAGGAATAAAAATTCCTCTTTAGCATAATTAGTTATTTTGCTAAGCTACTTTATTTTATATGTTCCTGGTAATTTTCCAAAATAAGTAAGAATACCAGAGCTAATAAATGCGATTAATAAAGAAGGTATACTTACGCTTTCACCAAATAAAGCACCGGCTTCTTCAGCATTCTCAGGATTCATGGCACCTATAATCATCCCTCCAATAAATAAAAAAGCAATCCAAAAAAGCATTGACCAACCAAGAGAAATAAGAATTAAAACAAAAACATTCCGCTGTACAGTTAAGCCTTGTGTTGCACCGCAAAAAGGACATGTCGGAGCTGTCTCATGAATCTCTTTTCCACAACCTCTGCAAAAAACCATTCCCATAACTAAATTCCTTTTTTAAAGGATTATATATAAATAAATCTTAAATAACAAAATATTGCAATTTAATACAACATAGTTATTCTTAATTATTTACTGAACTGCAACGGGTATTTATAGATAGTTTTAACTTCATTTATATATAATACCTTCAATAAAATCAATAGGATACATATGAGAATAATATTATTAGGAGCTCCCGGTGCCGGAAAAGGTACGCAGGCTCAATTTTTAACAAAGAAATATAACATTCCTCAGATTTCCACTGGAGATATGTTGAGAGCGGCAATTAAAGCCGGAACTGAGATGGGGAAGATGGCAAAAGCGGCTATGGATGCCGGTCAGCTTGTAACTGATGAAATAATCATCGGTCTTGTAAAAGACAGAATTACTGAAGCTGATTGTCAAAATGGCTACCTTTTAGACGGTTTCCCGCGTACACTTCCTCAAGCCGATGCTGTTACAAACGCAGGTATTGCTATAGATGCTGTGATCGAGATTGATGTTCCTGATTCTGAGATTGTAACTCGTATGGCTGGACGTCGTGCGCACCTTGCAAGCGGAAGAACATACCATATGCTTTATAACCCACCAAAGGTTGACGGTAAGGACGATGTAACAGGTGAAGATTTAGTACAGCGTGATGATGATAAAGAAGAAGTGGTGCTAGATAGATTAAAAGTGTATCATGAGCTTACAAAACCACTTATTGGTTATTACAAAGACCAAGCGAGTAAAAACGCAAGTGTTAAATACATTACAGTTGACGGGACAGCTCATATTGATGAAGTTGAAGCAGATATTGTTGCAAAATTAGCTCGCTAGAGCAGGGGAATATCCAGAATTTTCTGGATATTTTTTTAGCTTTTTGAGTTGATAAAATTTCCCATTTCCAAAACTATCTCTTCAATAGTCCCTTCACCAGATATTACATGTAAAAGGTTTTTAGCATTATAAAAAGCTTGTATGTCAGATAGAGGTTCTATATATTCCCTCATACGGTTATCAAATACTTCTGTGTTATCGTCGGCGCCTCGGGCACGACCTAGAACTCTATCACGGGCAGTTTCTTCGCTAACGGCAACTTCTATAACGCTTACAAGCTCTAAAGAAGAGTCTTCACTGAGATACTCATCTAAAGTATTTAACTGTTCCATACTTCTAGGATAACCATCTATAATGATAATATCTGTCGGAGCATTTTTTATAGCGTTTGTGATAGTTTTGATAGCTACTTCAATAGGAACTATCAAGCCTTTGGAGATGTACTTCTCTATCTCTAAACCAAGTTCACTTTTAGTTGAGACTTCTGCTCTTAACATGTCACCGGTAGAATAGTGCGTTATTGCATCGTTTTGCTTGGCTATCAACTCTGCATCTGTAGTCTTACCGGAACCTGGAGCTCCGATAATTAAAAATAGTTTTTTACGATTTGGCATTATGCTTTTACTTGGTCACGTAGTCTGATGTGTAAGTCTTTAAGTTGTGTCGCATCAACAGGACTTGGAGCTTTTGTAAGAATACAAGAAGCTTTTTGCGTTTTAGGAAACGCAATAACGTCACGAATACTTGATTTTTTAGAAATAAGCATCATAAGTCTGTCAAAACCGATTGCAAAACCGCCATGTGGAGGTGCTCCGAATTTGAGTGCATCAAGCAAGAAACCAAATTTCTCTCTCGCTTCTTCTTCATCTATGCCTAAAAGTTTGAAAATCTCTTCTTGCATCTCTTGTTTGTGAATACGAATACTTCCGCCACCAAGCTCAGTACCGTTTAAAACGATGTCGTAAGCGATAGACTCTATCTCTTCAACGTCATCTTTGTCCGTATCTTTTGGCTGTGTAAATGGATGGTGTAGAGCTTTTACTCTTCCATCTTCTACTTCAAACATTGGGAAATCAACAACCCAGACAAACTCATAAGCATCTTTGTCAACAAGGTTCATTCTCTCATGTTCAGCTATGAAAATTCTTAGTCTGCCCATGTAATCCATAACAGTTTTTTTCTCGCCGGCACCAAAGAAAACTACGTCACCGACTTCAAGTTCAGTTCTCTCAATAATAAGAGCAATGTCTTCTTCAGTAAAGAATTTTACAAGAGGACCTTTAAGACCATCTTCTTTCATCTGGAAATAACCAAGACCTTGCGCGCCGAATTTTCTAACATAATCTTCAAAAGTTTTCATTTCGCGTTTAGAGAAAATTAAATCTGCACCAGGAACTTTAAGCGCTTTTATACGGTTCGTATGTGTTTTCTTCGCGATATTTGTAAAAATCTCATTGTCACATCTTGCAAAAATATCTATAACGTCAACCATTTTTAAGTCGTATCTTAAATCCGGTTTGTCAGATCCATACCATTCCATTGCGTTTTTGTAAGTAATACGGTTAAATGGAGGCTTGATGTCAACACCACAGGCACCAAACATTGCCACAAGTAAC
>JAHJFL010000020.1 GCA_018824795.1 bacterium
ATCCGAGATATCCATACCAGAACTCAAAAATTTACTTGCGTTTTGTATAAATTTTTGTCTCAAATGAATATCTACAAATTTTGATTTTTTATGTATAGAGCCTAGGTTTGACAATCTTTTTAAATCTTTCAAAGAAGAACCTAAAGTACCAGTATATGCCATTAAATAGCCTTTCCTGAGCCCGCTCCGAAGTAGAGGTTTTTTAACTTTTGAAATTATTGTAATTGTTATGTCAAGCTTAGAATTACTTATAGTGTCTCCACCTATAATTTCAACTCCATAAAGTTTTGATATATCCTTAAAACCTTGAGCAAGGGAACGCATCTGTTCTTTTGTAATACTCTTTGGCATTGCAACACTCAAAAGTGCATATGTCGGCTTCGCATTCATGGCAATTGCATCGGAAATATTTACAAGCATTGCCTTTGTTGCAATCTGATAGTGTGTCATCCACTCTTTTTTAAAATGAACATTTTCAAAAAAAGCATCTTTGGAATAGACAAAATCCCCAACTACGGCACCATCATCTCCTATGCGCTTACTGTTAAATTGTGCGATAAAATAATTTTCTAAATTCATCAAATTTCTTAACTTTAAGTTTTTCTTAATCGCTATCTCTATAAAATAGTGATGGATTATACCATTTATTAGGAAAATAAAATGAAACACTCGATTGCTAAAATATTTTCACATCTCAGTACATATTTACTTTTTATACTTTTTATCGGGCTGGTGGGAACTTTTTTAATTATAGAACAGAAAATATCATTCACTAAAGTCAATAACCTTGAAAATCAAAAAAACATTATCTCTTCACTTGTATCATTAAGTAAAAGTGATGCTAATCTAGCTCTCATTGAATTAAATGCCAAAGATTCACAACTGCGTTACGAAACTCAAAAGCTATATGATATATATCAATACAATATTACGGATAAATTTTTTCTAGGCAATGAAGAAGAATATCTTGCTGATTTAGAGAGATTAAAAAAAGAAACAAATGCATTTACTAAAGATGCCGTTTATTACTATTCTATCCCCGTTAACATTAGTCTCGTCGGGAATACAGAAGCTCTTGAGGAAGAGAGTAAAATAAGTATGCAAAATTCCTATAAAAATGTATACACCCATATTAATGCGATGCTTCTCAAAAATATCAATTATGATGAAAACAAGTTTAACCTTATTGAGTATCTTGCAATAGCTTCATTTAGTATTATTGTTATATTTACCTTTTGGTTCAGAAAAAGGTTGCATGCAATTTACGAAGATATAAAGTTTTTATATGCGGTGAGAACTCAAGGAAATCATTACTCTATGTTTTCTCTAGAGATGGATGCAATTGGACTTAAAATGAAAAGAAAAGCTGTTCCTAATGAAAACCCGGCATTTATTGATCAAGTTACGGGAATCAATAATCATAAAGGAATGCTCACATCTTACGCCGAAAAAAAAGGAATGAAAGACAATAATTTTACTTCAGTGACTGTCATGGAAATAGATAATTTTTCTAAAACAAACAGAGCATACTCTCAAGAGCTGACTCAATCTATTCTCAAAAAAGTTGCTTTCACCCTTTCTTTACATGAACAACCAACAGATGTCATTGCAAGAACAGATTACAATCAGTTTACACTTATCTTTTCCCGCCAAAGCAAAGAAATTGCATTTAAAGATATGGAAAAAATAAGACAAAGTATCTCAGAAATAAAAATAAGTACCCCCGATCAAGGTGTTATAAGTATAAGTGCAAGCGGGGGCTTCGTAATCAAAGAAAACAATGTTCATCTTGATGAATCAATAAGAATTGCAAAAAGCATCTTAGAATTCGCTCAATCTCACGGCGGTAATAAAATAGCTCAAATTAGAGATGTAGCGAATAGTAATCTTTAATGTAATACTTCAAGTTTTAGATGTCTCAAATAGTAACAAACTAAAAGTTCGCAAAAACAAACCCCCTATTTAATATTCAATAAGTCTACACACGCTATAATCAGCATTATTTTAGTTCTTTATTGAAGGAAAGTTAATGAGTATTCCTATTTATACATACGATGCAATTATTGTTGGTGCAGGTCTAGCTGGATGTGCAGCAGCACGAGAATTGCAAAATGCAGGAAAAAAAGTTGCTGTAATCACAAAGCTTCACCCACTTAGAAGTCATTCTGGTGCAGCTCAAGGCGGTATTAACGCAGCGTTTAGTGATCAAGACAGTGTTGAATTACACGAATTTGACACGGTAAAAGGTTCTGACTATTTAGCAGATCAAGATGCCGTAGAATTTATGTGCCAAAAAGCACCTGAGACTATCAGATGGGCTGAGCGAATGGGTGCTGCGTTTAGCAGAACTCCGGATGGAAAAATTGCGCAACGCCCTTTTGGCGGACAATCTTCTCCTCGTGCATGTTTTGCAAAAGACAGAACAGGTTTAACCCTTCTTCAAACTATTTATGAGCAGGCACACCGTGTTGGCGTTAAGTTTTGGGATGAGTGGTATGCGGCTGACATCATCTATAAAGATGGGAAAGTTTCAGGTGTTGTTGCGTTTAATATTCGTGATATGCAAACTGTAATTTTTAATGCGAAATCTGTAATGTTTGCAACAGGCGGCTACGCTCGTGC
>JAHJFL010000118.1 GCA_018824795.1 bacterium
ATCGATTATGTTTTGGACACTTTGTTCAATTCTTGCTATTTTTGTATTTTCACCAAACTCTTTTTTTAACATAGAGCTGTTTAAACGCAGTGACGATAGGGGCGTATTGATGTCATGAAGAATGTCTTTAATAAACTCATGTGTAAGTATGAGTGCATTTCGAAGAGGATAAAGAGCATAAACTGAAAAGATGATAGACAAGAAAAAGAGTATGCCTAAGATAATAAAAAAATGTAATACGGCTTTATCTTTTATTTTATTCAGTTCAGCTGCATATTTTTGTGGGTCAAAAGAGAGCTGCATTATATATATTTGAGATTTTGGAATTGAGTAGTAGCTTGTTAAGCCCTTATCGTCTTTGTAGAGAGTATAAAGTTCTTGTGAATTTTTTTCTATAAAGCTTATGTCAAATTTTGTACATTTTAAATCAAAACTACAAACTCTCATTTGTGTTAACAGCTTTTCATCAAGCAAATGGGTTTCTTTCTCATGGTTAATAATGAAGAGTGCCACAAGCAATGAACTAAGAGATAAAAAAAAGAGTAAAAAACTTTTTAAAAAAGATTCTATTTCTACTTTATTCAATGGTATAGCCTATGCCTCTGAGGTTTTTAATATCTATACCTGTTGTTTGTTTGAGTTTTGTAATGGCAACTCTAAGTGCGGTAGGAGACGGCTTTTCAAGACAGTCTAAAAGTATCTCTTTATCAATGACCTGACCAATATTTGTTAGAAAAACATTTAAAAGCTTTTCTTGAACTTCACCCAAAGAGAGAATATGGGAATCTTTTCTCAGTGTTTTTGTTTTCGGGTCGTATTCTAAACCTTTATAGAGTATTTTTGATGTTTTGGAAGAGAGTTTTGCGTTGACGCGAATGAGAAGTTCTTCAGGAAAAAAAGGTTTTTTTATGTAATCCTCAGCCCCTACGGCAAAAGCTTTGGAAATAGATTGCATATCAATAAGTGCGCTTATAAAAATTGTCGGAGTTTTGTCATCTGCTTCCCTGAGTGATTTAAGTAACTCTATTCCGGTAATATCTGGAACATTGATATCAAAAATATATAAATCATATTTATTGTCATAGCTAAAATCAATTGCTTCATCGCCCCGTAAGGCAAGGGTAACAACATAACCCTCCCCCTCAAGGAGCTCTTTGAGAGTTTGTGCCAATAAAACATCGTCTTCTAAAAGGAGTATATTTTTATTCATACTCAATTATAATACACAAGTGTTAGCAAAGAGTTAAAAAATTATTTTTCTTCTGGTTTACGTGCTTTAATGTTGAAAGTTCTGGCCGGTTTTTTAGGAGCATCAAAAACTTCTTTTTTGCTGCCGTCGTAACGGTGATTTCTCTCACCGCTTTTACCTGTAAATTTCGCTTTTCCATTTTCATCATAACCTAAAAATTTACTAGAAGCTTTTTTCTTGTTTGCCCAAGAGTCATTTTTTTTGTCATCACTATTTGTTTTTGGTTTGTACTCACGTTTTTCGCCGTCATTTGCCTTAGGCTTGAAGTCACGTTTTTCACCATCAGCACTTCTTGGTTTATATTCGCGTTTTTCACCATCATTTGTTTTAGGTCTAAATTCACGCTTCTCGCCGTCGTCTCTTTTTGGTTTGAAGTCACGCTTCTCACCATCTTCTCTTTTTGGTCTGAACTCGCGTTTTTCGCCATCATTTGTTTTAGGTCTGAATTCACGCTTCTCGCTATCGTCTCTTTTTGGTTTGAAGTCACGTTTTTCACCATCAGCACTTCTCGGTTTGTATTCGCGTTTATCTCCATCTTCTTTTTTTACTCTTTGTTCGCGCTTGTCTTTGTCACTTTTTTTAGGTTTAAAATCGCGCTTCTCTTTGTCAGCTTTTCTCTCATCTTCTTTTTTTCTCATTTCACGCAACTCTTCTTTTTTCTTTGCGTTTATGATGTCTTTTTTTGTAACATAACCATAACCAGGAAGAGCCTCTTGTTTTATAACACGGCCAAGAGTTGTCTCAATTTGGTAAAGAAATTTTTGCTCAGCTATGTCAATAATGGCAACAGATTGCTGCGTTGCTCTGGCAACTCTGCTAAGGTAATCTTTTGGAGTTTGTGCCAAGTCGTAGTTAATGAGGTACTCGCATTTTAGTTCTGGGAGTTCTGCAAGCTCTTCATCGCTTAAAATCTTCACATCCGGATGAATCTCTTTGAGTCCTTTTGCATTTTTAGACGTTGCAACAAGAATGTCAAGATTTTTGTTTTGCTCGATAAGCTCACTTAAAAGTTGCTTTTTTTTGTTCTCGAAACATTGGTAAATACGGTGATTGTTTGATTTTACAGTGATGGCTTTTGCTGGCATGAGGAGTCCTAAGATGGAGGGATTTAAAATATGTTGAAATTATATCTCATATAGGCATAAATTATGCTATTATGGAGAAATATTAAGATTAGGAAATTTATGTCATTTGAAACTTTAGGATTATCCAAAGAGCTGTTAAAAGCAA
>JAHJFL010000119.1 GCA_018824795.1 bacterium
CAAGGAGCCAAAAAAGATGAAATATTTAGCAGGATTTATGGGTCTAGTAGCCTTCATCATAATTGGAGTATATGTTCTTGCCTTTACGCCGTTTGGTAATGCGATTGTAGTACCAATGATTGAGTCAAAAATACAGCAAGAGACGAAACTCGATAGCAGATTAACTACGTTTAGATTAAGCATGAGTGATTTTGAGATAATTTTAGAACTCAGCCCAGACAATACAGTTCAGGCCAATGGAAATTATTCTCTATTTTCAAAAGCCTTTGATGTTGCTTACAGAGTCAGACTAAACAAGCTCAGTGATTTACAGACACTTAGTCAAACGCAGCTTGTAGGAACTCTTTTTACAGAGGGAACGGCGAAGGGAGATATGGCACTCATGCAAATCGATGGTGTAAGTGACCTTGCAAAAAGTGAAACTACCTACCATGTGGAACTTACACAGCTGAATCCGACTTCCATCATAGCAAAAGCAAAGCATGTAGATTTACTAACTTTACTTGGAATGGTCGGACAAAAACCTTATGCAAGTGCGCAAGTGGATTTGGATGTAGATTTTAAAAATATTACTCCGCACGCACTTGATGGAATAATAACACTGCAAACGCAAAAAGGAAAAGTTGACACAAAACTCATGAAGAGTGATTTTAATGTCACAATGCCTGAGATGGCGTTTAGTATGAACTTGGATGCGAAACTTGAGCGTGAGAGAATAGATTATACCTATGCACTTAACTCCAATTTGGCAAAAATAACTTCATCAGGGAAAGTTCTTCCTGAACCTCTCTCGGTAGATGTTAAATATGACTTGAATGTGCAAGAACTTGCTGTTTTTAAACCCATTACAAATGCACCTCTTCGCGGACCTATGAAGCTTTATGGAAACGTAAAGGGGACAAAAGAGAGTATGAAAGTTGATGGTAAAAGTGATATTTTTGGTTCAGATACAAGCTTTCAAACCTTATTAAAGAATTTTGAGCCAATAACGCTTCAGGCAAAGATGAAAAATCTCAAACTAGAAAAAGTTTTGTATATGCTCGACCAACCGCATTACGCAGATGGTGTTTTATCACTTGATGTTGATCTCTCAGATGCCCGAAGTAAAAGCCTCAAAGGAAATGTTAAAACAACCATTACCAATGGTTTACTCGATTCTAAATACATAACAAAAGCCTATGCCTTTAAAAGTGAGATGCCTCGTACTATTTTTGATCTGACCACAAGCAGCATTTTAAGCGCAAATATTATAGACACACAAGTGACGCTCAATTCAAACCTTGCCACTTTTAATATGCAAAAAGTTCGTTTTGATATGAGTGATGCTTCGCTCAATTCTGATTATAAACTCTCAGCACAAAATTTAGATGCGTTTTATTTTGCAACACAAAGACATATGCGTGGTGGAGTTGTTGCGAATGGGACGTTTAAACAAGCAAAAGATTTGGATTTGAGTATACATTCCAATCTTGCCGGTGGAGTAATAGAAGCAAATCTTCATAATGATGATTTTAAAGCAGAACTAAAATCTCTGCAAACACTGAGTTTGTTGAACATGCTCATGTACCCTGAAATATTTAAAGCTTCCATGAATGGCACAATGACATATAATTTACTTCAGGAAAAAGGAAATTTAAACGCGAATCTACTCGATGGCGTTTTTACAAAAAATGAAATATTCACGCTCATTAAACAATATGGTGTGCTTGATATGTATGAAGAGCGTTTTAAAGGTGATGTAAACGCAAACATTAACAAAGAATTTATTGTTGCATCTTTAGAGCTATTGTCTAATAAATCTTCTATAAAAACGCAAAACGCAAAGCTTAACTCTAAAACCAAAGAGATAAACGCAGACCTAGATTTGGTTGTGAACAAGAACCCAATCTCTGCTTCCATTAAAGGAAAAACAGATGCGCCTAAAGTTTCAGTAGATTTGGAAAAATTTATGAAGTCAAAAGCAGGTGACGCAGTGAAAACAGAGGTCAATAAATTTCTAAAAGGTCTCTTTTAGATTATTGAAGAAGAGTTCTTAACTCTTCTTGCGTCTGAGCGAAATCTATTTGTTCTACTTTTGCATCTCTGAGGTGAAGGACTGTAACTGCACCTTCTGCATAAGGCAGGGTCAAATTATAAGCTTCATCATAACTCAAAAGAATCTCATGTTTATAGTCCCGCATTCTTGGAAGTACAAAAAGGTTTAAAATTCCAGAAGGCACTTGTGAGATATCGACGAGCATTTGTGTATCGCTTCTCATGCCAAATGCTTCAAAATACTTATTTGCAAGGCGTGTACTCTCTTTGTCCCATGCAATAACCCAAACGCCATCTTTTAATAATAATATTTTCTTTTCATGCTGCGAGACGAGTTCTATAGGTTTTGTGAAATCTCCGACTTGCAACATTTGAGCGCTTAGAAGCAGAGGTAAAAAGAGGTAAAAAAGTTTCTTCATATATTAATCCTTAGATACCGACGTCGGCAAGAGTTAAGCAAAAGAGGACTTCTTTCTTATTCGCTTGCATAATCTGTATGGCTTGAGTGAGGGTTGATCCTGTTGTAATTATATCATCTACTAAAATAACTTCTTTTTCATCAAAGCTTTTTATTTCAAAATCTCTTGGATTAAGAAGTCTGAATTCTCTGCTTTTCCCAGAGTAAGAGATACTGTTTTTGGCTCTGAGTTTGTTGTAAAGCGGTTTTATATATGAAGAGTTTAACGCTTTATTGATGATAGCTGTATGTGAATAACCACTCAGTGGAACATCATCAACAGCGATGCTTACAGCTTGGTTTAAAAGTTCAAAACTCTTCGCAAACTTTTTAAAACTGTTTTGTGCCATAATTTTATAGATGTAATAGCCTAGGTCTGTATGCTTAGTGTGAAGCAGATCTTTGATTTCACTGTATTTGTAAAAAGAGAGTACTTCTACGCCTAAGAGCTTGCGTTTGTAAAGAGAAGGAGTTAAAAAAGTTTCTTGGCAGTTGTTGCAAATGTGAGAAAAAGAGAAGTTCTCACAGAGCAAACATTTCATTTTGGTTGAGTTAGTCCATCTTGAGTACAGACATAAACGCCTCTTGAGGAAGCTGTACTTTTCCTATGGACTTCATACGTTTTTTACCGGCTTTTTGTTTATCAAGAAGCTTGCGTTTACGTGTGATATCTCCACCGTAACATTTAGCAGTTACATTTTTACCCATAGATTTAACTGTTTCACGAGCTATAATCTGAGAGCCTAATGAGGCCTGAACAGCTACTTCAAAAAGTTGACGAGGTATTATCTCTTTCATATTTTTAACTAAAATACGACCGCGAGAGAGAGCCTGATTTCTAGGAACAACGATACTTAGTGCATCTATCGCTTCTCCAGCTACTTTAATGTCAAGTTTAACAAGGTCTCCAACTCTAAATTCAATCGGCTCATAATCAAATGAAGCATAACCTTTTGAAATTGACTTGAGCGTGTCATAAAAGTCCATTACTATTTCGTTCATAGGTACTTCATATTCGAGCATAACTCTATCTTGATTGAGGTAAGTCATTTTTGATTGAGTGCCACGCTTATTTATGAGAAGAGTTATAATATTTCCAAGATATTCACTTGGTGTAATTACCGTAGCTCTTACATAAGGCTCTTCAATTCTATCTATACGGTTAACTTCCGGAAGCTCAGAAGGGTTATGAACATGAATTTCGTCACCGTTATTGAGATAAACTTTATAAATAACAGAGGGTGCAGAAGCTATTAAATCAAGATTAAATTCGCGTTCAAGTCTCTCTTTAACAACTTCCATATGAAGCATGCCAAGAAATCCTACACGAAAACCAAAACCAAGAGCCAAAGAAGTTTCAGGCTCATAAGAGAGAGAACTGTCATTGAGTCTTAGTTTATTAAGCGCATCGCGTAAATTTTCAAAATCATCTGTGTCAATTGGGTAGATACCAGCAAAAACAAATGGTTTCGCCGGTTCGTAATCAACTACTGGCTCTTTTGTCGGATTTTTTGCATCTGTAATAGTATCGCCGACATGAATAACATTCACTTCTTTTAAACCCAGAACAACTATTCCGATTTCTCCAGTTTGGATAGCCTCAGTTTTTTGGCGTTTAAGCGGGTGAGGGTACATCAAATCTAAAACTTGGTGCTCTTCCCCGTTGCTCATAAGTTTTACAACTTGCCCTTTTTTTATGGAACCATCAAAGATACGAACAAGCGCCAAAGCGCCAAGATAAGAGTCAAACCAGCTATCGTAAATGATTGCTTTTGTTGTTGCCGTAGGATCACCCACAGGCGCAGGAATACGGTCAACAATAGCATCGATAAGTTCACGAATTCCGACACCTGTTTTTGCAGAAACTAAACAAGCATCTGTAGCATCAATGCCTATACTTGTCTCAATCTCTTCTGCAACTTTAACCGGGTCTGCTGCTGGAAGGTCGATTTTATTTATAACGGGGATAAGTTCTAGATTGTTTTCCATAGCGAGGTAAACGTTTGCAATAGTTTGCGCTTCAACGCCTTGTGCCGCATCAACAATCAAAAGTGCACCATCACTTGAAGCAAGAGACTTGCTAACTTCATAAGAGAAATCAACGTGGCCCGGAGTATCTATAAGATTTAATATATAGTGCTCACCATCTTTAACATAATCAAGACGTACACTTTGAGCTTTAATGGTAATTCCACGCTCTTTTTCGATGTCCATAGTGTCCATCATCTGTGTTTTCATCTCTCTTTGTGTTACGGCACCGCACTCTTGAATAATACGGTCAGCCAAAGTACTCTTGCCGTGGTCAATGTGAGCGATGATAGAAAAGTTTCTGATATTTTTCAATAAATATTTCCTGATAATAAATGTAACTATTTAAATAATAGTCTTTAGTCGCGCGTGCGACTATGAAAATAGACTATTTACACTTTCGTTGTGGTAAACGCGACGGATTACTTCTGCAAAGAGAGGCGCTACCGTTAAAACTTTTATTTTTTTATGTGGCTTTGTTACTAAAGTATTTGTGATGATAAGCTCATCAAGTTCACCGTGCTCAAGGTTCTCATAAGCTTTTCCGCTTAAAACACCATGCGTTGCGCATGCCATAACAGAAGTCGCACCTTTGCTTTTTAGGGCACTTGCAGCTTTAACCATAGTCCCGGCAGTATCTACCATGTCGTCAATCATAATAACATCATGACCTTCAACATCACCGATGATGTTCATGACTTCACTTTCATTTGCTTTTTCACGGCGTTTGTCTACAATAACCATCTCTAAGCCCATTCTTTTTGCAAAGTAACGAGCACGGGCAACACCACCAATATCTGGTGACGCGATAATAGGATTTGGAAGATTTTTACTTTTAATATACTGCTCAAAAGTGATAGAACCATAAAGATTGTCTACCGGAATATTGAAGAAACCTTGGATTTGACCAGCGTGTAAATCGATAGTTACAACTCTGTCAATACCGGCAGTTTGGTACATATCGGCTACAAGTTTAGCGGTAATAGGTACACGAGGAGCAGCTTTACGGTCTTGTCTTGCATAACCATAGTAAGGGACAACAGCTGTAATGCTTGAAGCAGAAGAGCGGCGCAGAGCATCTGTCATAATTAAAAGTTCCATCAAATTGTCATTTGAAGGAGCTCCTGTAGATTGAATGATGAAAACATCACGTCCACGAACGCTTTCAGCGATTTGGATAGAAATCTCTCCATCACTGAATCTTTTAACATCGGCCTTAGCTAATGGAACATCTAAAATCTGACAAACTTCTTTGCCAAATTCAACACTAGCAGAACCAGCAAAAATCTTATAACCACGCATGGAATTCCTTCTTGGGAAAGTTTATGCGCGGATTATACAAAAATTGTTCTGAGGGCTTGTTAAAACAAAGAACTTAACCGCAGTTTTTGCAAACTCCAGATAAAACTAAATCTGCTTTAGCTATCTCAAAGTTTTCTAAAGTTGAAACACTGCTTACAATCGCATCTAAATCTATGCTGATATCATGGATTGTCCCACATTTCTCGCACATAATGTGAGAATGGGAGTTTTTTGTAAGCTCGTAAACAGATTTTTTGTTTGGAAGTTTCACCTCTTGTATGAAAGAGTTTTCAAGCATCAAATTTATATTTTTATAGATGGTTGCTAATGATATAGAGCTAAATTTTTTTATCATCACATCATATAAAGACTCAATGCTTATATGGCCATGGGCACACAATATATCTGTAATGGCCAAACGCTGAGGAGTAGCTTTAAGGTTATGACTTCGTAATATTTCTGTGTAATTATTCATGACAAAATTATACACTATCTACTATTAAAGGATAAAAGTTATTATTTATTTTTAATATAATCCTTATATTTGAAGTTCTTATAGTTGCGTTAGAAGTTCTTTTTTAATTTTTACAACAACTTTTTTTATAAACTCAGGTTTGACATCAATCATTAATCCGGCCATATGTGCATCATGCGGATAAAGCATAACAAAAGTTTCAGGAGTAAAATAATAAAGTTGGTAGTTTTCCAGAGAGTCTATAATCATGATACATATCCTTATATTAGAAAATTATAGAGATATTTGCCTGAAAGTATTGTGAGATTTTTTGCAGGTGAATGTGCGGAACGTCCGCCAAAGGAGCTTTCGTATTATAAATTTTATGTTAATCTTACGCTATGAAATCAGAGACACTTAATTATTACAACAACAATTTCAGAGCACTTTGTGAGCGCTATAATTCCGCTAACATGAGTAAAACATATAAAATCTTAGACCGTCATATTGGTGCAGCAGACAAAGTCCTTGACTTAGGTTTTGGCTCAGGCCGTGATCTTCTTCATTTAAAAAGAAGAGGTGTTAGCGGATTTGGTCTTGATGGCAGTGATGCTTTTGTTGAACTATTTAAAACCGAATATCCTTCAATGAAAGAGAAGGTTTTTCACTCTATACTTCCTGCAATAGATTTACCAGATACATTTTATAATTATTTTAGTGTTATATACTCCATTGCTACATGGATGCATCTTCGACAAGAGGAGCATTTTGAAGCTATCCTCAATATAAAAAAATATATAAAATATGGCGGAACTTTAATAGTGAGTTATTCGGTAGAGCCAAGAGAAGATGACCCGCGTTTCTTTGAAAAAATCAATCCCGACCAACTAGCAATATTATTTGAGACTTTTGGATTCTCTTTAATAGAATCAAGTGTAAATGATGACGGCTTAAATAGAAAAGAATTGACATGGATAACGCAAGTCTATAAATATAAGCTAGAGGCCAAAAAAGGCATAGACCAAATAGAATCTATATTATCCCAAGATACACAAGAGGCAACATGTAACTTTGCACTTTTAAAATCATTTGCACAAATTGCCACATCGCCATCTAACAGATTTGCAAGCTTCAAAGATGGATATATCTATTTTCCTATCGGGCTTATAGTAGAAAAATGGATAGAAATTTATTGGAAACTGATGGATGGTGAGACTATTATTCCCCAGAAAAAAGGTGGCGAAGTAAATAGAAAATTAGCTTTTAGAGAGAGTTTAAAGAGTACAATCAATTTTTACTCAAAATATAAAAATCAAGATAACCCGTACTATGAATTCTGGAACGACTATCATAGAGGAATACAAGACAATACCGATGAGTATAGCTTAGTCATAGAACTAATTAATACCATCATCACAACTATAATTAATGGTCCAGTAAAATACTCTGGAAGTTCGTTTGATGATACAAGTTTTTTTATACTTGGCGAAGGTTCTAAGAGTTTTTCTAAAAAAAACAGGCAAATAGATCCAATGACAATATTGGAAAAATGTCTGAGTGTAGGCATTAAACAAAATGTCTATCACGAACTTTACAGATACGGATCCTGGATTGATGATTCAATCTCTCTAAGATGGGCACGTTTTACCCAAAAGCTATCAATGCAGAGTGGAACAGCTATCTCTTCAGGCGATATTATTACTTTGCTTTCTAAGGATTTTATAAAAGAGAGAGAAACTGCGTTTGCCAGAAAAGTTTATGATAAATATGAAGAAGAGTTTGGGGAATTGAGATCTATATGGAGCAGTAAAAAAATCTTAGAATATGAGCTAGACCATTTCTTACCTTACTCTGTATATTCTAACAGCGACCTATGGAATTTATTACCTATTTCCAAAAAAGAGAGCAATTCTAAAAGTGATTTATTAGTGACACAAGAGCTTATACGAAATGCAAAAGAGCAGATTGTCGCCTACTGGGAGTATATGAAAGAACAAGCTACAGATAGATTTGAAAATGAAGTCTATAAATCATTTAATATAGACCCTGTTTCAAATATCTGGAAAGATAAATTACTCTCAGCTATTTCAGAACAATTAGAGATTACAGCATCTATCCGTGGGCTCAAAAGATGGAATGGATTTTAAGAGTTTTTTCGTTCAATGTGTAAAAGTTTAGCTAGTTAATTTGAGAATTAGAGAAGTGGATTGGTGGAGACGTCC
>JAHJFL010000120.1 GCA_018824795.1 bacterium
ACTGAACCGCTTATAGAATTTTGCAAAGAAAAAGGGTATAACTTTAGTGACAGACTGCATATAAGAATTTGGGATCAAAATAAGGGAGTGTGAGATGATAATACGTAAAATGTTTAAATTTGAAAATGCTCATATTGTTCGAGGCTGCTCAAGTGTGAAATGTAGAAGCTCACTGCATGGGCACTCTTACAAAATCGAACTCCTTTTTGAATCCAATTTTTTAGATAACGGACAAATGGTCTATGATTTTGGCCTTATGAAGCAAAATATGAAAGCCCTTGTGGAGAGTTTTGACCATGCAATAGCTCTATGGAGTGGTGATGGCAAAGAGTATATTAACGACATGAAAAAGCACTCACAAAGATGGGTAGAACTTCCTGTTTCTCCCTCTGCTGAGCAGTTTTCACGTGTAATCTTCATAATGATAGACAAGCTTCTGCATTTAACTTCGAGTGTGAATGGTGAAAAAGAGGTTAAGCTCAACAGTGTCATAGTTCATGAAACAGATACAGGTTACGCGCAATGTTTTGAAATGGATGCTTATTCACAAAATATGGGCACAATTAAACTTGAGGAAATTCTTTTCTCACAGGAAGTACAAAATGATTGGGCAGATAAAGAGCTATGGGAAAAGATAAAACGCGAAGAGAGATTTGTAAATCCTACTTGCGTTTAGAGTGGCTATTTAGAGAGTTATTAAACTTTTAATGTGATTTGATGTAAAACGAAACTTTGTTGGAATGATTTTTACTTCTGCGTTTTGTGCGAGGTGAGCACATGATTCATCTATCATAATATATGCGTTTGCAAAAGAGAGAGGCGATATCATTCCCGGAGCGAATTTTTCGCATACTTGAAAATACTCTCCGTCAAAAAAGCCGGGAATAAGTGAACGGCGTCCTTTTCTCACTTCAAAATCTTCTTTCATCTTTGCGTTTATACTGCTTAAAAATCTTGAATTATCCCCGCTGAGCGCCAAGATAATGCTTTGCCCGAAAAGTTCAAGATTAAGCGCTGCGGCAAGAGGATTTCCTGGAAGATTTAAAACAAAGGTATCTTTAATACGCCCAAAAGTTGTAGGTTTTCCCGGTTTTATTTCTATCTTTTCAAAATAATTTTGCGCACCCAAACTCTCAAATGCCTCTTTTGTAAAGTCTGCATCTCCAACGCTCACTCCACCGGAAGTAATAATTAAATCACTGTCAAGTGCACTTTTTATATGCTCTTTAATATCTTCAAGGGTGTCATTTGCTGTACCGATAAAGTTTACTTCACAGCCAAACTCAAGACAGCGCGAAAGCAACATTGGAGTATTTGTGTTGTAGAGTTGATAAGATTCAACTTTTTCAAAATGCATTTTTAACTCATTGCCCGAAGCAAAGAGAGAGATGCGGGGCTTTTTGAAAACTTTTATATGCGTGATACCTTGAGAAGCCATAATAGTAATGGAGTAAGCATTTATTCTTTCACCTTTACTTAAGAGTTTTGTCTCTTTTTTGATGTCTTCTCCACTCAGTCTAATGTGTTTGGAGAGAACCAGATTTTGCGGCAGTTTTACACCATCTTCGCATATTTGCGTTTCTTCGATAGGAACGATACACTGGGTCCCAAGAGGTATTTTGGCTCCTGTCATAATCTTGATGGCGCTTTCATGCTGGAGTTCTTCATGAAAATCATCTCCGGCAAAAATTGTGTGAGCAACTTTAACACACTTTCCGCCATCTTCTATTTTTACAGCGTAACCATCCATTGCAGAGTTGTCGTAGGGTGGGAGATTATGCGTGGCAATAATATCTTCGCCTAGAACATAGCCCAAAGTTTCTTCTATGGGTAATAATTTGAATGATTTTGTTGGTATATTTGTATAAATTATCTCTAATGCTTCTTCTACTGTTACAGCCATTGCTCGCCTCTTGTTAAAAAGTTATAATTAGTATAAAATTTCACTATGAATGAAATGTATGATATGAGTATTGTAACACATAACTTCGGTGTTATTGGAATTTTGATCGTTGTTTTTATAAATCTTGTTTTACTTTTTAGTGCAAGGGATATAAAGAAATATAAGAGATTTATGAGCCTTTTTACGCCCATTGGTTCTCTTGCAATTGGAAGTGTGATTTTTACCGGTATTGTTATGATGGCGGCGAAACATCTTGAGTTTACTATTGCAAATATTGTTATGATAATTTTTGCTGTGATTGTTATTTTTCTTGAGGTTACTCGAATGAGAACACTCAAAAGATTAAGCGTACTGCAAGAGAATGCTTTGGCTGATTATAAAACTTTTGCAACAAGAGTACTTCTGCTTGAAGTGGCTATAACTCTGCTTATGTCTGCATGGATGTGGTTGTGATTTACATCTTACATGAAGAAGCATCAAAAGAGTTCTTCAGTATTCGCGGTGAGGTGCACAAATACCTTGTAAAAGTTCGCCGTCATAAAGTGGGAGATGTGATTAACTTTAGAAATAAAGAAGAGTTACAGATGCTACATACATATGAAATAATTGAAATAGATGGAAGAAGTTTGGAATTAAAGCTGATTTCATCTGCTCTGAAAGAAGTTAAAAGTCAGAGAGAGCTCCACATTGGCTGGTGTATTATTGATATGAAGTCTATAGAAAAAGTTTTGCCAAGCCTCAGTGAAATAGGAGTAAGCAAAATCTCTTTTATTTCATGTGAGAGAAGCCAGAGCAATTTCAAACTCGATTTTAACCGTTTTGAGAGAATTTTAGAAGCTTCCATGCAACAATCTGGGCGCAGTACCTTTGTGGAATTTGATACTTTTAAAAATATCAAAGAGTTTATAAAAGCGTATCCTGATACAAAGGTTTTTGACTTTTG
>JAHJFL010000121.1 GCA_018824795.1 bacterium
GCAAACACCAATGGCGGATAATTTTTTAATTCTGATAACACTTTATTTAATTCATCTTGGTTTGGATATGTCGGTTGTTGCAAAACTGATTTTTCTTTCCAACTTGAAGGAGTCCAAATACTCATAATAAAACCTT
The DNA here is from genome assembly GCA_018824795.1 of bacterium. The sequence continues at coordinate 137 of JAHJFL010000121.1, forward strand.
GTTTTTATAATTTTTGTGATTCTAGCAAAAAAGAGCTAAAATAGCTCTGATGAGTATTTTTCTTTTACTCTTCATGGCTCTTATATTAACATATGAAAGTTTTTTTTATGCTTGGCTATGTATAATAGCGAAATAATTTTAACATGGATAGCCAATGCAAAAAGATGATCTGAAGTCTCTTGTTACTCAAATGTATCTCAATCTTCTCGAACAAATCGAAGCAGAAGAAGCGGCAACAGTAGAGCAGGTATCAGGATATTTAAAAGATGCATCAAGCACTATTGCCGGTATAGATGAACATAATATACATTCCATGGATGAAGCAAAAATGCTCTTTACTAATGCCTATAAAGAGATTGCTAAAGAAAGCTTGTCTTCATATCAAAACACAAATGTAAAATTTGAAAAAATTGCACATATGCACGAACAGACAGTCAATGAGTACAACACTTTAATTAATCTGCCTGCACTCACTGAACGTTTTAATGAGATCCAAACGCATATGAGCGATGAAGTAAAAAAAGCTAATAATAGAATTATGCAACTTGTTGAACAAGTAAAAACTCTTGAAGAAACCTCCAATTTAGATTCGCTCACAAAAGTCTATAACAGACGGGCTTTAACATCTTATCTTGAAGAAATCTGCTCTAAAAAAAATATAAACTATGAACTTCATCTTCTCATTATGGATATCGATGATTTTAAAATGATTAATGACACTTATGGCCATGTTGCCGGAGATAAAATTTTAATTTTTCTAGCAAATATTTTGAAAAAAACTCTACGAGACGGAGATAAAATATTTAGATACGGCGGCGAAGAATTTATTATCATTTTAAATCGAATAGATACCATGCACTGTAAAAATATAACGAATAGACTTTTAGAGCTAGTGAGAAAAAACAAGCTTATTTACAAAGGTCAAAACATTCAAATTACTATGAGTATGGGTGCAAGTAAGTATAAAGAAAATGACACCCCAGACACACTCTTAGCAAGAGCAGATAAAGCACTATACAAAGCAAAGCATAGTGGAAAAAATCAAATGTATTCGGAAGTATAAAATGGAATTTAGTTATTTTGATCTCGTAGCGGCAGTCATCATCCTCCTTTTAGGTTTAAAAGGAATTATCAACGGTTTTTTTAAAGAAGCATTTGGTTTGGTGGGCATTATTGGTGGTATATTCATAGCCTCACGTGTTGGTAATGAAGTTGGACAGTATTTAAGTGACCTCGTTTTCAAATTTGAAAACAGTGCCGCCGTAAACTTTACTGGTTTTTTAGTAACCTTGGCTGCGTTTTGGCTTATTATGGTTATTTCGGGAGCTTTATTTAAAAAACTGAGCTCTATGAGCGGTCTTGGTCCTGTAGATAAACTTTTTGGTTTTATTCTCGGTTCAAGCAAGTTTTTTCTTATTGCAGCGGTTATCGCCCATGCGGCGTACAATATTAAAGCTATTAAATCCACACTTGATCCAATTATGCAAAACAGTACTCTTTTTCCTATTTTTGTTGAAACTGGTGCTTTTATTATGAAAATAGACCCGGTAGAGATAAGCGATGACATTAATGGAACTATTAGTAAAAGTTCAGAAGTTCTAGATGCAAATGTTGCAGAATTAGCACAGTCTAAAACTTCACAAATTGTAAACGAAGTTAAAAATGCTTTAGAGCAAAACGGCACAAAACTCCCGACTGAAAGTGAAAAAAAATAGTATGGCTTCAAAAATCATCACTGACTTTAATACGAAAACAGTTGAATACGAAGAGTTATTGCATGATTTCAAGGCACTGCTGAAAAAAAATAATCTGAAGTTTACAATACAAAGAGAAGTTATTTTAGAAACTCTCTATAACTCTGATGAACATTTAACTCCCGAATTGCTTTACAATCTTATCCAAGAGAAATATCCAAATTTAAACACAGGTATTGCTACCGTATACAGAACTCTTTCTCTGCTTGAGGATTCAAATGTTGTAACATCATTGTCTTTTGGCGCACAAGGCAAAAAATATGAACTTGGAACAAAAAAGCATCATGACCATATCATCTGCAC
>JAHJFL010000122.1 GCA_018824795.1 bacterium
ACATGAATGGCCAAGCTCACCGAGTTTAGTAGCTATACTTTGTGCTAAATAAACTTCATTTTCTATAATTAATATTTTCATCATACCCCTTTATTTTGTCCAATCAAAATATTTTAAATTAGCGTTGGCTATAACGCCAACTCCTTCACCTCTGCCTATAAATCCAAGTTTTTCGGTAGTTGTGGCCTTTATGTTTACTCTCGAAGCATCAATACCGAGTATTTTGGCTAAAACGTGTCTCATCTCTAGCTTATACGCTCCAAGTCTTGGTTTTTCTGCGGCTATTGTCAAATCTACATTGATGATTACAAAGCCAAGGTTGTATATTTTATTTACAACTCTTGAAAGTAACTCTTTGGAGTCTATTCCTTTGTATTTGTTGTCATTGTCAGGAAACATCATCCCAATATCTCCCAATCCCGCAGCACCTAAAAGGGCATCTATGAGGGCATGAATTGCTACATCTCCGTCACTATGGGCTTTAAAACCAAAATCTGATTCTATTTTTACCCCGCCAAGATACATTTCACCTTTGTTATCAAATGCATGAACATCAAATCCGTTGCCACTGAGTATATCTGTTGAAGGAGCACTGAGGCACGGAATCTTTTTTAAATCATGAATATAGGTAATTTTATGTGCGGCATCATCACCTTCTATAAACTCTCTTGAGCCTCCAGCAGCTACAATTGCACTGCTTTCATCGGTGTACTCTATGTCAGATTCGAGAGCTTTTTTTAAAATAGAAGTGCGGGAGAGTTGCGGTGTTTGAATAATCTTGACTTTACTTCTGTCTATAGTGTCATTTTCATATACAATAGTGTCTGAAGCCTTGAGATATGGAACAATAGAGTCACTAGATTCTTTTTTTGAGATGATAGCGTTTAAAAAAGTTTCACTGATGCAGGCTCTTGCTATGTCACTCACTAATACATATTCAGTATCAACCTGTTGTAGGGCATTTTTTAGAGAGCCTTGTCTTGTCTGTGCACCTGCAACAAAAGTGTAATTTGCATACTGCTGCATAAATGCCAGGTTATCCAAGGAAGATGTGATAATTATTTTTTTAAAGAGATTGGTATTTTCAAGCTTCTGTGCTACAAATTGCCACAAAGGTTTGTGTCCAATTCTGAGCCATTGTTTTTTCACCTTGAGCTCAAAACGGCTGGAAGTGCCTGCTGCAAGTAAAACGAGTGTTATGTCAGACAATGAGACTCCTGCCAAAAAATGTGTTACGAAATTATACATAAAAAAACTGTTTTTATCTTGAAAACTAAAGACAAATCAGGCCTCCATATCAAGAAGTTATAATTTTCTAAATCCTTCGTATTATTACGAAAAGCTTTAGACGTTTGCAAAGGAGAGAAGTGTCCCTTACCGCTAAAAAGGGTTCTGTCAGTTTCAGGAGATATCATCGGTAGATAAAATATAAAGTCAGTTCCTCGGCTTAATGCTATTTTAACTTTATTTGACTATATTTCCATCATATACAAAAGAGTAAAAATATATTATTTTAGGAGAAAACTATGAGATCTTCATGGGTAAAAGAACGTGAAAACGACCCCGTTAGAACACAAATGTACTATGCAAAACAGGGTATTATTACGCAAGAGATGGAGTATGTTGCAAAGTTGGAAGAGTTATCTCCTGAACTTGTAAGAAGTGAGATTGCTCGTGGTAGAATGATAATACCTGCGAATGTAAATCACACATCATTAGAGCCAATGGCTATTGGTATAGCATCTAAATGCAAGATAAATGCAAATATTGGTTCATCTGCTATTGCTTCAGATGTTCAGGGTGAAGTTGAAAAAATGCAGGTCTCTCAGCACTATAAAGCTGATACTGCCATGGACCTCTCAACTGGCGGTGATTTGGATGAAATCCGTAAAGCAGTTATTGGAGCTTCAAAGATTCCAATAGGAACAGTGCCAATTTACCAAATCCTTCATGATGTTGGAAACAAAATTGAAGACTTGAGCATTGAAGTTATGCTTGAAGTTCTTGAGCGTCAAGCAAA
>JAHJFL010000021.1 GCA_018824795.1 bacterium
AATGAACTGTGATGATAAACAAACAATTCACGAAACGCATTGTAAAAAAACTGTTTTATTCGAAAACTAAGTGTCATTCATATTCCTTATGTGCTATTATACATCTTTGATTTTAAATAAAGTGTAAAATAATGTTAGAAGTAAATGATTATGAACTGCTCAAAAAAAGTTTTATTGACTCTCAAAGACTTTTTAGTAAATTAAGAACCGCTATCTATAACGCTTCGAATATTGAATATGATGGAACGGGTATGTATTCCGATGAAGAAGAGTTATATGAAAGACACAGAGCGACATTGAGTTCTAAGATTCTTTTAGACCTTTCTGCCACTTTAGATGAATATAAAATAGAGTTAAGAATAAATAACGATTTATCTTTAAAAGAGTTGATATTTAATTTGCAAAAAGATGATGTAATTAGTGTTATCAAAGTAGATTTTAGCGAAGAAGAGTCGCTTAATATTTTGCAACTAAGCTAAGAGAAGAAATAGTGGTATAATTCCATTGAAAATTTAGAAGGAATAGTTTTATGGGAAGAGCGTTTGAATATAGAAAAGCATCAAAATTAAAGAGATGGGGAGCAATGTCTACCCTGTTTCCTAAACTTGGTAAAATAATCACTATGGCAGCAAAAGAGGGTGGCACTGACCCCGATATGAACTCAAAACTTCGTACAGCAATTTTAAATGCCAAAGCTGAAAATATGCCAAAAGATAATATTGACGCAGCAATAAAGAGAGCAACGGCAAAAGACGCTGCAAATATGCTTGAGGTTAATTTTGAAGGTAAAGCTCCACATGGAGTTCTGCTCTTTATAGAGTGTGCGACTGACAATAATACAAGAACTGTTGCAAATGTAAAAAGTATTTTAAATAAGAATGGCGGAGAGATGTTAACAAATGGCTCATTAGAGTTTATGTTTAGCAGAAAAGCTATTTTTGAATTCAACCTCAAAGAGGGCACAGACTTAGAAGAGCTCGAATTAGAGCTTATAGATGCTGGCTTAGAAGAGATTGATGCAGAGGATGGTCTTTGTATTGTAACGGGTGATTACACAAGCTTTGGTACGTTAAATGACGCATTAGAAGGTATGGGTATAGAAATTATTAAAGCAAATCTTGAACGAATAGCGAATACGCCAATTTCTATTAGTGATGAGCAACAAGCAGACATTGACAAAATACTTCAAAGACTTGAAAATGATGAAGATGTCCAGACTATTTTTACTAACATAGCATAAACTCCACATGATGTGGGGATTTATCAATCTTTATGAACTTCATTACAGAGCAATTTTCTCAAACACTTGAAATTAAACAATCAAAATTTATAGCACATCTAACACCTTATGAAGATTATGAAAAACTTCTTCATTCTTTAAAGAATGAACACCCAAAAGCAAGGCATTTTGTTACTGCGTTTAGATATCTCAATGAATATAACCAGATTGTAGAACACTCAAGTGATGATGGTGAACCAAAAGGGACCTCGGGCAAGCCATCTTTAATGGTTCTTCAAGGAAGTGATGTAATCAATACCGCAGTAATCATTATTCGGTATTTTGGAGGTACAAAGCTTGGTACAGGCGGACTTGTTCGAGCTTATAGTGATGCTGTAAATTTAGTAATAAGTAATGCTACTTTTTTTGAATATAAAAAAGAAAAAGAAGTAAAAGTATTTGTTTTATACACAAACACAAGAATGGTAGAATATGAATGTGAAATGTGTGAAATAACTGTAGTGGATAAAATTTTTGGGGATGGGGTTACTTATATTTTAAAAACAAGTGAAGAGAATATGCAATTATTTATAAACAAGATTCAAAGATTAGGCAAAATTTTAGAGTAGATAGAAGAGAAATCTTCTATCTAACCTCTCCCCTGAACTGCATTCCCCATATCCCACATAGGCAAGAAAATACCAAGAGCAAGTAATATAACCATAGAGGCGATGATAAACAGCATTACAGGCTCAATAGCTTCTGAAAGGCCGTCTATAATTGCGTCAAAGCGCATTTTATAATATTCTGCAACTTTCTTAATCATTGCATCAAGGGTACCGCTATCTTCTCCTGCACGTATCATTTGAATAATCATATTCTCAAACAACTCTGTATCCTGTAGACCTTTGTTTAATGTGCCACCTTTTTCAACAGTAACTCTTACAGACAAGAGCCTGTTTTTTAAAGGTAAAGAGTCAATCATAGATATGGAAGTATCAAGCGCTTCAGCTATTGGAATACCGGCACGAATAAGTTCCGAGAATACAAGTGTAAATCTGCTCAATGTAGAGAATTTAATAATGTTATTTATTAGATAAGTTTTTAAGAGAAATTTGTGCCAGCCAAAGCGGATATTGTAATAGTTGTTTATGAGGTACTTAAAGATCATAAACGCAAGAAATAATGTGGCTAAAACATAAAGTCCGTAATTATTAAAGAGATGTTCGAGGGTTAAAAGTATTTTTGTTGGAAGAGGAAGTTCTGCATGAAGCTCTTCAAAAATGGCTTTGAATTCAGGAACAACATAAGATATTAAGATTGTAAATGCAACAGCCATTGCTATCATGACATTTCTAGGATAGGCCATAGCTTTCTTGAATTTAATAACGTTTGCACGAATCTCTTCGAGCATATTGGCTAATGAATAAAGAGATTCATCAAGATTACCTGTTTTTTCGCCAAGTTGTACCATTGCAATTGCAAGATTACCAAGTTCAAAACGAAAATTTTCCATTGAAGTAGACAAAGAATGTCCTGCATTTATGTCATCAGCAAGTTTACTAAATACAATATTGAGTGCTTCATCCTGTGTAGATACAGCTATTTCATGTAATGAATCATGTATAGAGATACCTGCATTGGTCATAACTGCTAATTGTCTGATGGCAGCTATAAGAGCATCTGGTCTTATTTTTCTTTTTTTGATGTTTTGAAGAAAAGTTGTTTTAAATCTTTTCAAGCGTGCTTCAAGTGGCTCTTCGGCTTCAACGACCTTAATAATAATGCCGGAAAACTTTATTTTTGCAAAATCATTAGCTGCTTTTCTATCTTCTGCATAAAGACCAATAGTTTCTTTTTTACCCTTTGTAAATACTGTTGCGATAAAATATTTCATCCTTTTGCCACCTTTAAGACTTCTTTGAGACTTGTAATTCCATCCAGAGCTTTTTGAATACCATTTTGATATATTCCAATAAACCCTTCTTTAACTGCAAGTTCATGTAAGGCTTCTTTAGAAGCACCTTTTGCAATAAGTGCTGAGAGTCCTTCTGAAATATTTAAAACTTCACAAATCATCTCTCTTCCCATAAAGCCACTATCATTACACTCTCTACAGCCTTTTCCTGTATAAAATATAGAACCTTCCGGGATAAGTCCATCCAACTCTTCTAAGGTTGAGGCTGGAATAATTTCTTCTTCCTTACAGTGTAAACAAATTTTTCTTACAAGTCGCTGCGCTTGTATTGCAACGAGTGCCCCGCTGATAAGATAGTGTTGAATTCCCATGTCAACCATACGAGGAATAGCACTAATAGAATCATTTGTATGAAGTGTAGAGATAACTAAGTGACCAGTAAGAGCAGCTTTAATAGCAATTTCAAGTGTTTCTTGATCACGAATCTCACCAATCATGATTTTATCCGGGTCTTGTCTAAGTATGGACCGGAGTGCATCTGCAAAACTCAGACCAACTTTCGGATTTACTTGAACTTGCTGGATAAGGTTCATTCTATACTCTACAGGATCCTCAACGGTAATAACTTTATCTTCGACATTTCTCAGCTCATTAAGTGCTCCATAGAGCGTGGTTGTCTTACCACTTCCTGTCGGCCCTGTTACTAATATAATTCCGTAAGGCGCTTCAAGGCCTTTTAAGAATTTGTGATAACTTACGCTATCCATTCCCGCATCTTCTAATTTCACAAGAGCTTTTTGCTTGTCAAGAACACGCATGACAATTGATTCTCCATAAAGAATAGGAAGCGTTGAAATACGAAAATCATATTCTCTTGACCCTACTAAAGTTGAAAAACGTCCATCTTGAGGTTTTCTTTTTTCAGCAATATCTAAATTCGCTAAGAGTTTTAATCTTGAAGCAAGAGGAGGGTATATAGATTTTTCAAAAATAAATATTTCTGAAAGTTTTCCATCTATACGCCCACGAACTACACAGTTCTTTTCCGTAGGTTCAATATGCACGTCACTAGCACGACCATTAATACAAGATTTTAAAATAACATCTATAAGTAAAAGAATAGAAGAAGCTTCTTGTTGTTCCTCTATGGAACTTATAGAATTTAATTCATCTTTTATTTTTTTGACTAAACCTTTGACACTATCTTTAAGCTCGGCTTTAAAAAGATAAGAAGAAATCTGCTTTTTTGTTGCAAGTGCGATTTTAATAGGTTTTCTTGGAAATAATCTCTGCAACGATTCTTGAGCACTAATATCGAGGGGGTCATTAAAGGCAACACTTACGCTCATGTCATCTTCAAATATCGGAATAGCATTGTGTTTTTTAAGTTGGGCAAGAGGAATATTACTTGTGAGCTGATAATCCATATCTATTGAGTCTAAATCAACAAAGAGAATATCGAGTTCATGTGCGAGTTTTTCTAAAACAGCTTTTTCGCTGATGTAATCATAATTATCAATAATAGAAAGACTGTAAACGCCATCTCTGACCTGCTGAACAATGAAACGAACTAGTCTGTCCATAGTCATAAATCCAGAAAGAGTAATGTCACGTAAAATTAGATTTGGATGTATTCCCTTAGCTAGTAATCTGTCAACCTGCCCCTTCATAATGGAACCATTAGCTAGTAAATCATTTGTTATTCTATCCACAATTGTTCCTACCAATAGATGTGACTTTTGATGGCTATTGTATCATAAAACTCTTCAATAATCATTTTGCTGAGTCTTCCATCTTGAAGCACATAGAGCTTGTATGAAAGTTTTTTATCAATGGGGTCATCAAATATATATACAGATCTTTTATCATGTTTTCCTAACTTAATATATAAGTCAAAAACTTTTGACAATACATAATCTGTTGTAGGTAAATTGAGTGAAAGTAGATCATAATCATCAACAAGAGCATGGTAAAGTAATTTTTTCTGCATCAAAATAATAGAAAAATAGGCAGAATTTGCACGGGCTTCTTTGGAGTATTTTAACATAGCAATTGGTATTGCCAGTCTGTCAATATAGTCTGCATAAAGGCAAGAGAAAGAATACAAAGATAAAAACTCATCATCTTGTTTATAATATTTAAAATTTTCAAAGCCTATGTTGCATGATTCATCGTACTTATTATTTTGAAAGAGACTTAACATATCTTGCTTTACATCTGCATAGAGAGTTATAAAAATTAATAAAGATATGATTATTTTCATTTAAATTTTCCTGAGAGAATATCATTAAGCAGTAGATTGGCACGATTTGAATTTGTATGCTTTATATAATCTTGTAAAACTTTTACAGCCTTATCTTTTTCATTGAGTTTTACAAGAGATTGTGCAAAAAGAATCCAGCTTGCTTCTATGTCTTTATTTAATTCATTGGTAATAAGAGAATAATTGTAAGCATTACGGTATTCGCCTAATTCATAATATTTTTTAGCTATAAAGAGGCTTAGTGCCGGATTATTATTTTTTTTAAACCGTGTAATGATTTCTTCTATATCACTGTATTCATTCTGTCTTTTTATGTTGATTGTATTTACTTGATGTACTTCTTCTTGAACCTTTTTTTCCTCAATTTTAATTGGTTG
>JAHJFL010000123.1 GCA_018824795.1 bacterium
AAATTCCCAGAATTTGGAGTGAAAATTTTAGATTTTGACAATGAAGGATTATTAATAGAGAAATAATCTCTATTAAATTAAAGTAACTTTTGGATATAATTGCGAAAATTTTTAAACAACCTACGAGAATGTGCATCTCTTGTAGAGAGAGGGATGCACAAAACAATCTCTATAGGCTTCAATGCATAGATGGTTCTGTCGAAATCTTTCAAGGTTGCGGAAGAAGTTTTTATTTGTGCAGAAATTGTTTTTGCCAAGAAAAAAAAGTTTATAAAGCGCTTATGCGACAATGCAGAAGTAATGATAAAGATAAACTTATGATTAAACTAAAGGAGATCGTCGCTGATGATAGAAAAAGTTAGAGTACACGAAATTGCAAAAGAGCTAGGGATAGCTTCTAAAGACGTTCTAGATAAAGCTAAAAAAATGGGTCTTGAAGTAAAGTCCGCACAAAGTGTTGTGACAATGGAAGAGGCTGAAGGTTTAGCAAATTATATCATGAACGGTGAGCCGGCTGCTGCACCGGTTGTAGAAGCAAAATCAGCAAAAAAAATTAACAGTGATGCTCCAAAAAAAGAAACTCCAAATATAGAAGAAAGTAATACACAATCGGTTGCAAAAGAAGAGAAATCGGTGAAAGTAGATGACTTGAACACAACAACTGTTTTGGCCAATACAACTGAAGAAGAACCGAAAAAAGATACTCTTAAAATTATTGAACCAAATTTATCCAAGATAAAAAAATCAGGTTTAAAAATTGTAAAGAAAAAAGTTGTAGTTCCAGAAGTGAAAGAGAGTTTTCACAGAATTGAAAAACAGACACCAAATGTCTCTTCATACGGAAAAATCAGTGCGGAAGTTTTAGAAGAACTTGCACAAAAGAAAAAAGCAAAACAACAAAGTGGTGTTGCAAATGCAAGAAAGCAAGAACAGGGAATAAAGATAGATATTTTTGGTGGTTCAATGACAGAGCTATCAATGGATATGGATGACCAGGTAGTTCTGTTGGATTTAAATGAGACACAAAGAGCACCTCTTGAAGCCGAAGAAGTAAGAAAGCCAAGAGCACCTAAGCCAGCTGGAAGAAATGCAAATAAAAAAGCAGCACCTCGTGGCAGAAAAGTTTCTCGTGACAAAAGAAAAAAATATACAAAATCTGCACAAGAAGATGAAATAATCACACACGTAGAGATTCCTGAAGATATCCGTGTTTATGAATTTGCTGAAAAACTCAACAAACCAATGTCTGAAATTATTAAAGTTCTTTTTGATCTTGGTCTAATGATGACAAAAAATGATTTCCTAGGTGCTGATGAAATAGAAATTTTATCTGAAGAGTTTGGTGTTGAAGTAACAATTGTTGATCCGAAGAATGAGTTTAATTATGAAGAAGACTTGGCAGAAGAAGATGACTCAAATGCAACTGAAAGACCTCCTGTTATTACAATTATGGGACACGTTGACCATGGTAAGACATCACTTCTTGATGCTATTAGAAATGCAAAAGTTACTCAGGGCGAAGCTGGCGGTATAACACAACATATTGGTGCTTATACAGTAGAGCAAAACGGCAGAGCAATTACATTTTTAGATACTCCAGGTCACGCTGCATTTTCTTCAATGCGTCAACGCGGTACAAATGTTACAGATATCATCGTTATTGTTGTAGCTGCTGATGATGGTGTTAAACCTCAAACTCTAGAAGTTATTAAACTTGCAAAAGATTCGGGTGCTCCTGTTATTGTGGCTTTAAATAAAATGGATAAAGAGACTGCAAACCCAGATCATGTAAAAGGTCAAATGGCTGAGCAAGGCATGAACTGTGTTGAGTGGGGTGGAGATATTGAATTTATTCCAGTTTCTGCTAAAACAGGAATGGGTATAGATGATCTTCTTGAAAATATTTTGTTAACAGCAGATGTTTTAGAGCTGCGTGCAGATAAAACGGCTATGGCAAAAGCTGCTGTAGTTGAGTCTTCATTAGAAAAAGGTCGTGGACCGGTTGCAACTGTAATCGTTCAGAATGGTACGCTTAAAGTTGGAGATTATGTTGTTTGTGGCGGTTCATATGGCCGTGTTAAAGCACTTATTGATGACAAAAAGCAACAGATTAAATTTTTGGAACCAAGTCATACAGCGGTAGTTGTTGGTCTTAATGAAGTCCCATCTTCAGGTGAAGTT
>JAHJFL010000124.1 GCA_018824795.1 bacterium
CGATGAAGAAATCGAAGTTATTGTTCCTTCAACTGATGATGGTAAATTCGCATCATTAGCATTTAAAATTATGACTGACCCATTCGTTGGAACTTTAACGTTTATCCGTGTTTACCGTGGTTCATTAGAAGCAGGTTCATTCGTTCATAACTCTACTAAAGACAAAAAAGAGCGTATTGGCCGTATCGTAAAAATGCATGCTATTAAACGTGAAGAAATTAAAGAGATTTTTGCTGGTGAAATTGGTGCTGTTGTTGGTCTTAAATATACAACTACTGGGGATACTTTATGTGATCCGGATGAGACTGTTGTTCTTGAGAGAATGGTATTCCCTGAACCAGTTATTTCTGTTGCAGTTGAGCCAAAAACAAAAGCTGACCAAGAAAAAATGGGTATAGCATTAAGCAAACTTGCTGCAGAAGATCCATCATTCAGAGTAAATACTGATGAAGAAACTGGCCAAACAATTATCTCAGGAATGGGTGAGTTACACCTTGAAATTCTTGTTGACCGTATGAAAAGAGAATTTAAAGTAGAAGCTGAAGTTGGTGCTCCACAAGTTTCTTACCGTGAGTCTATTAAAGACGCTGTAAAACAAGAGTATAAATATGCTAAACAATCTGGTGGTCGTGGTGCATTTGGTCACGTTTACCTTGAAATCAAACCGGGTGATGCTGGTACAGGATTTGTTTTCCATAATGATATTAAAGGTGGAACTGTTCCTAAAGAATATATCCCTGCTGTTGAAAAAGGCTGTAAAGAATCTATGTCAAATGGTGTTCTTGCTGGTTACCCAATGGAAGATATTGATGTTACACTTTATGATGGTTCATACCATGATGTTGACTCGAATGAGATGGCGTTTAAACTTGCTGCTTCAATGGGTTTCAAAGAGGGTTGTAGAAAAGCTAGACCATCAATCTTAGAACCAATGATGAAAGTTGAAGTTGAAGTTCCTGAAGATTACATGGGTGATGTTATCGGTGACCTTAACCGTCGTCGTGGACAAGTTAACAATATGAGTGACCGTTCAGGGAATAAAATTGTTGATGCATTCGTGCCACTTGCTGAAATGTTTGGTTACTCAACAGACCTTCGTTCTGCTACTCAAGGACGTGCTACATATTCTATGGAATTCGATCACTATGAAGAAGTCCCTAAAAATGTTTCTGAAGAAATTATCAAAAAACGTAACGGCTAATTTAGCTTTTTAAACACTTCCAAAATGGAAGTGTTTAGCTTTCCCACAAATCAATTAATCTTTTATATCTGCGTTTAACTTCTGAATTTATTCTTTAAAAAAAGTATGAATTTTACAATAGTTCTGAAAAATCCAATAATAATATACACTACAAATGCATAAAGAAATGGATGAAAATAGTTCATATGATGTTGCATCTGCGCGTATCTCTCAAGCGGTGAAAACAACAAATCTGTATGCTGAACAAGAGCCAACAAAACTAGTATGGTAAAGTAATAAATCATTTCTGTTCGTATATTTCTAATCATATGAAATTGTATCATCATAATTTGATATAATAAAAAAAATAGAATAATATGGGGTGAAGAAATGAAATTTTTTATGGCTTTATGCTTTTTTGTAACTCTGTTAATGGCAGATAATCCAAAAATATACTCGGTCTTAGGTGATGGAATCTATAACAATGTGGGTAATGTTGTTAAGTTAAAAGAGATGCAAAGCTATGCCGATGATAAAGATAAAATTAATATGTATGTGAGTGAAGTTTATGCAATAAAAAAAATCGGACATGCCCTAGATCAAGGAGACGAATCAATAGATAAGCTTGATTATCTTAACAAATTGAGACTCCTTTCCAAAGAGAATGACAATTATATAAGAAGTGCACACAGCAAGTTTAGAGCTTCTATGGGTGATGGAGATAGTGAGCTTTTTTCGAGCCTCATCAACAGCGGGCTTATAGATACTTCAAGATATAAAGATGAGATAATTAATTATTATATAGGACATGTTGAGGAAATAAATCCCAAAGGCGTAATTCAAAACTTTGTAAATGAAGATAAAAATCTTAAAAGAGAAACAACTGCAAATCAAAAAATTTATAAATCAAAGCAGCAACATCAAAAAGACAAGATACAAAGAATTAGAAAACAAGATGAAATAGAGCAAAAAAATTTAGAAGAATCTCTTCAAAAAGAGCTAGATAAGAAAAAAAGCGAAATAAGAGAAAGTCAAATGAAAGAGCTTTCTAAATAATCAAACCCATTCAAAATCTTCAAATTCGCTCGGTCTTCCTTGGAGTGTAAGGTATGGCTTATAGTGCGCTTTATAAGAAAGAGACGGGCAGGCCTCAACATAGTACCCCAGATAAATCCATTTTTTAGCTTTTTGTTTCGCAAATAATATTTGATTATACAAAGAGAGTTTCCCTAAGGCTAAATGCTTATAATCAGGATCGTAGTAAAAATAGATGGAAGATATGCCGTCTTTTAAAATGTCAATTAAGTCGACCCCAATAAGCTTATCTTCATCAAAATATAAAATCTCATATCCAAACTCATTATGTCCGCTGACAAAGGAGTTATGATAGTGTTGAGCAGTAGTTTCTTGGTAATCCCATCCTTTTGTATCTCTCATATTTAGATGATACTTATTAAAGAGTTCTAAGTGTTTTTTACTAAGTGTTGGCTGCTGTATGTATGTTTGTATGTGAGCAGCTTTTTTTAAAACACGTCGTTGAGATTTTGAAAAATAAAAATTATCAACATCTATCTTGATGCTTTGACATTCATTGCAGTCTGCGCATATTGGTCTAAAATACATCTTACCAAATCTTCTGTATCCTCTTTCAATTAAATCTTGGCAGTTTTTTTGGGAACAGTTATCTATAATCTTATAATGTGTAGTTGTTTCTTTTTCTTTGAGGTAGGAACACTTGTCGTTAAGTGCAAATTCTTTAAGTAAATTCATAGAGCGATTTTGACATAATTTGCATTATAAAAAGCATAGAAGGGTTGTTATTGGAGTTTTTTTTAAAGTATAAAACAGTTTTATTACGTTTTGCAGGCGCTCTTATGATTGTTATAGGTTTTGCAATCCATTTTTGGACAGCTCCCAAAGAAGGAGTGAGTGAGATGGAAATTGCAGCAGCAAATGTAGCACGTATGGAAGCTAGTGTTAGCGGAGTTGGTGGTTCATCTAAAAAAACACAGAGCACACAGAAATACTTAGAGGAGCTGAAAAGTACTCAGGAAAAACAGATGCGTTATCTGACCATAATCGCGATGGTCTTAGGTGTAGGATGTTTAGGCTTTAGTTTTATAAAACCTAAGAGCGATTTTCTGAAGAAACATTCTACTTCGTAAAAACGCTACTGCTTGTTTTGAGCAATAAGAACACCCTCAATCATCTCGTCAATATCTCCATCAAGAATGGCCGTGACGTTTGAGTAAGCTTCATTACTCCTACTGTCTTTTATCTGCTGATATGGTTGCATAACATAAGAGCGAATCTGATGTCCCCAGCCAATTTCACTTTTAGCTACCCCGTCTTTCTCTGCTTTTTGAGTCTCTAATTCTAACTCATATAAACGCGATTTTAACATCTTCATTGCCGTCGCTCTGTTCTTATGTTGCGATCTGTCATTTTGACATTGAACTACAACACCTGTTTCTATATGTGTGAGACGAATAGCGGATTCTGTTTTATTGACATGTTGTCCACCTGCACCGCTTGATCTATACGTATCTACTCTTATGTCTTTGTCTTCTATGACAATATTAATGTCATCATCAATCTCAGGAGAGACCATTACAGAGCTAAAAGAGGTGTGGCGTTTGGCATTTGAATCAAAAGGAGAAATGCGAACGAGTCTATGAATTCCATTTTCAACTTTGAGGTAGCCATATGCATTTTCACCTTTAATCAAAAGCGTTGCATCTTTAATCCCGGCTTCTTCACCGCTTTGGTAGTCAAGAACTTCAACACTAAACCCACGTCTCTCAGCAAAGCGCTTGTACATTCGAAGGAGCATAGAAGCCCAATCTTGTGACTCAGTTCCGCCAGCTCCAGGGTGAATAGAAAGAATAGCATTATTTGCATCAGTTTCACCGCTGAGTAAAACACTTACTTCCATATTTCTAATAGACTCCTGTAAAGAAGGTGCATCAGCAAAAAGTAATTCTATAGACTCTTCATCATTTTCATCTTTGGCCATTTCATAAAGTTCAATTGCATCATTAACTGCGTTTTTAGCCAACAAATATTTTTCAAGTTTTCTCTGAAGCTGTGTCTTTTCTTTTTGTACAACAGCTGCGTTTGATGCATCATCCCAAAAGGCCTGTTCATTTTCAAGCTCAGTAATTTCTGCCAATCTTTTTTTGATTTTATCAGGCTCTATAACATCCGTGATGTTTTCCATTTTGATGGAAGTATTTTTTAAAAGTTCAGTATATTCGTAGTTATCCATAAAATTTATCCAATAGTGTATAATTGCGATTATATTATATCTGGACTTAAAATGAAGATTATCTCTAACCCTTTAGAACTCAAAGAGTATTTAAGAAATTGTAATAAAAGCATAGGATTTGTGCCTACAATGGGGGCTTTACATGAGGGGCATATAACACTCATTAAAAAAGCCAAAGCAGAAAATGAGCTTTTGGTTGTCTCTATTTTTTTAAATCCGACACAGTTTTTAAAAGGTGAAGATTTAGACAAATATCCTAAAAAAGATGAAGCAGACAAAAAGATATGCCAGCTTAGCGGTGTTGATGTTCTTTTCTTTCCTCAAGTATGTGATATGTACGCTCAAGATGAAGTTTCACTTCTTGCACCAAAAGTGAGAGGCTTTGTACTTGAGGGAACAAGCAGGCCTGGACATTTTAACGGCGTTTTAACTGTTGTTATGAAACTGCTTAATATAGTAAATCCTACAAAAGCTTATTTTGGTAAAAAAGATGCACAG
>JAHJFL010000125.1 GCA_018824795.1 bacterium
ATAATACTTTTGGCTCAAAAGAAGTGCCTCATAAGTAAAAGGATGAAGCTGAGCCTCTTTTTGTTGGTTGAGCTTGTAAATAGGAGAGTTTTTGTTGTAGGAAGAGAGTGCGAGTTCAACATTATTAATGATGACAAAAGCCTCTTCTATTGCATTTGAATATTTAGCATCCGCGCTGATACTGACAAAAGTTCCAAGCGCGACCTTGGTTCTTGTGAGAGTCTCTGCTGAAGCAGAACTCAATACAAGTAAAAAAATATAAAAAAGTCTAGATATCAATCGTCTCATTAACTTCCAAACCAAAACCGCCGAGACCTACAAACTCTGTCTGTTTCATAGAAGTTAAAAGATTCATTTTAGAAATTCCAAGAGATTTCAAAATCTGCGCACCCGTTCCTATCTCTTTCATGGCCGCATTGTCTTGGTGTGTTGTTTTATTGATAAAAACCAAAACACCGCTGTTTTGCTTGAGATATTCTATGGAACTTACAAGATTGTTGTATTTTTTTTGATTTAAAAGCAGTTCAATATCTGGAATTACATTGTGAACTCTTACATTTGCTACTTCACCGGCTTTGTAAAAAACAATAGCAGTGTGTTCTATGGTGTCATGATCCGTAAATGTATGTTTTTTTACTTTTACACCAAAGAATTCTATCTCTTCTACATTTGTTTCATTGACAAGTCTTTCATTGGCAAGACGATACTCAACAATATCTGAAATGAAAACAGTTTTAAGACCATGCTCTTCACCGAAAATGTCTAAATCATCACGTCGTGCCATTGTTCCGTCTTCTTTGATTATTTCACAAATAACGCCCGCTTCGCTTAGTCCAGCCAAACGGCAAATATCAACAGAACCTTCCGTATGCCCAGTTCGTACAAGTGTACCTCCGTCTTTGGCAATAAGAGGAAAAATATGCCCAGGCTTTACCAATTCATCAGAGTGGCTAATAGGATTAGCCAAAATTTTAATAGTATCATCTCTCTCTTTAGAAGATATACCAGTGAGCGCATTTTTAGCATCTACAGACACTGTAAACGCAGTCTCATACGAAGATGTATTTGAACTTACCATAGGAGTAAGTTCAAGTCTATGTGCTGTCTTTTTACTTAGTGCAACACAAATAAGCCCTCTTGCATGTTTTGCCATAAAATTTACATGGTCTGGTGTTGAAAACGCGGCTGCATAGACTAAATCACCCTCATTTTCTCTGTCCTCATCATCAACCATGATGATCATTTTTCCCTTTTTAATCTCATCAATTGCTTCTAAAACTCTTTGTATAGGTGTCATGTTTTCTCTTTTTATTTTATTGGAAATTATTATAGTAAAAAGTTAATTAAAAAGAGTTCAAACTAAAATTTGCAATTTAGCTCCACATGACTTGACAAGTAACACTATTTTGCCTATAATTTCGCTCCAACAAACATGGTAAACTAGTTTGTTAAACGTCGCGGAATAGAGCAGTTCGGTAGCTCGTCGGGCTCATAACCCGAAGGTCATAGGTTCAAATCCTGTTTCCGCAACCAATTTTTACTTTCACATATGTTGGGGTGTCGCCAAGCGGTAAGGCACTGGTTTTTGGTACCAGTATTCAGGGGTTCGAATCCCTTCACCCCATCCACATTTCAAACGTCGCGGAATAGAGCAGTTCGGTAGCTCGTCGGGCTCATAACCCGAAGGTCATAGGTTCAAATCCTGTTTCCGCAACCAAATTCATCACTTTTTTTCTAAAAATCATCTACTTTATTTCTACAGATATAATCCTATTTTTAAGCTAAGTAAAATTTAAAGTATTTTATTTCAAGTTAGTACCTAAATTCACGCTGCCATTAATACTCAAACTGAAAATTTTTCTCTAAAAGCTTTTGCGCCATCTTTACTTGACTCTATAGTGTCATTACAGTTTCTGAATTTAAAACGCAGCTTGCTCTGTTCTATGGTTTCTATCTCTTTTATTTCATCAATATTTATGAGGTAAGAACGGTGAATGCGAACAAAATTGTGTGCTTCGAGTTTTGTTTGCAAGTCGGAGATTTTTTGTGCATAGTAAGAAAACCCTTTGGCAGTTCTAAGCATAACTTCTGAGAGATCAGCTTTAACATAGTGAATTTCTTCGGGTTTTAAAAGCAGATAATTATCTCCGTTTTTAGAGAGTATACGCAAATCTTCATCTTTAGTTTTTTCAGACTTTACGCGCTCTACAGCATGTTTAACCTGTTCAAGAGAGTACGGCTTTACAAGGTAACCGATTGCCCCGATGTCAAAAGCTTTGAGGGCATGTTCTTCGTAGGCTGTTTGAAAAATAATTGCAATATCACTGTCCATATATTTGAGCTCATACCCAAGTTCTAAACCGCTTACTTGAGGCATATTGATGTCTAAAAAGACTACATCAAACTTCTCCGCCTTCACTGCTTCTATGGCTTCGTTTGCGTTTGAAGCTTCTGTAACACTTCCTAGCTCAAGGGTGTTTAACATTCTTAAAAGTCTGGCACGTGCGAGCTCTTCATCATCAACAATTAGTATTTTCATTACAATCTCCTAC
>JAHJFL010000126.1 GCA_018824795.1 bacterium
TAGTTCTGCATACTTTTCAGCAATAACCATAGAGACTTTTATCTCTGAAGTTGAAATCATTGTTATATTGATATTCTCATTTGCCATTGTTGTAAATGCTTTGGCTGCAACACCTGTGTGAGACTTCATACCAACACCTACGATTGAAACTTTACATATTTTTTCATCGTATGATTGTTCTGTTATATCTCCGCTTGCGATAAACTCTGCTACAACTTTTTTAGCATCGCTTAAATCGCCTACAGGAACCGTAAAGTCAATGTTCGCTGAACCATCATGAGCAACATTTTGAATTATCATATCTATGTTTACATTGTTTTGCGCAAGTTTATTGAAGATGTCAGAAGCAATACCTGTTCTGTCTTTAACACCAAAAAGAGATACTCTTGCCTGATTTTTATCTAATGCTATTCCGCTTACTAATGGTTTTTCCATGATATTTTCTTCCTTAGTTATTAATGTCCCCTCTTCATTCGAGAAGCTTGTTCTTGTTACCAGATTTACGTTTAATTTTTTCGCCAACTCTACTGAGCGGTTTTGAAGTACTTTCGCACCTAAAGAGGCAAGTTCTAGCATCTCATCGTAAGAGATTTTGTCCAATTTTTTTGCTTTTGGCTCAATGCGTGGGTCTGTTGTGTAAATTCCGCTTACGTCAGTATATATCTCACACAAGTCAGCTTTAATCGCTCCGGCAATTGCAACAGCAGATAAATCACTTCCGCCACGTCCAAGAGTTGTTACATTTCCATCTAATGAAACACCCTGAAAACCTGCAACAACTATAATTTTTCCCTCTTTGATTGCCGCTTGCATCGCAGTAGGGTCTATCTCTTCAATACGCGCTTTCGTATGAAGATTATCAGTCACGATACCTGCACGTCTACCGCTCATTGATACAGCAGAGTGTCCCATTGCGTTTAGAGCGATTGCCAAAAGTGAAGCTGTTACACGTTCGCCAGAACTTAAAAGCATATCCATCTCTGAACGCTCAGGGTCAGCAGAAAAATGTTCTGCATATGCTACAAGCTTGTTTGTTTCGCCGCTCATAGCAGAAACGACAACAACCACATCATGTCCGGCTTTTTTTGTTTCACTTACACGATTCGCAACATTTTGTATGCGCTCCAAATCACCAACGCTTGTTCCGCCAAATTTTTGAACTATCAACATCTATAAAAGTCCCTCTTTTTTAAAATGATTTATTACTACTTCATAAACACTTTTTTTGAAATGTGCCGTTAAATCTAAAACATCTTCAACACTTACAAATTTATGAGACATAAATTCCGGATGTTCTGTCTCAAGATTTATAACCGCGTTTTTCTTCAAACGCAGTAAAAAATAGCGCTGCGTTTGACCTTTATAAGGCTTCATTGTTTTAGCTATGCTCGGAGGAAAATCATACGAAATCCACTCAGGATATTCAGCAATAATCTCAGCCTCAGTAGTTCCAACTTCTTCTTCGAGTTCACGAAAAAGAGCTTCAACTACCTCTTCGCCCTCATCTATACCACCCTGTGGAAACTGCCAAATATCAATCAAATCATTTCTTTGTGCTATAAATAACTCTTTTTTGTCCGGATACGCATCCGAGACTATAATCATCGCAACATTAGGACGATATATATCTTCTTTGTTCATAAAAGCACCTATATTTTAGTGTCGCGATTATACATAAAACGCGATTAAAATAAAATAATTTTCAGAGTAAATATCTATAAAAAATATTGCTTTTTAGTTTTTTTATAGTTATAATACAACAAAAAAAAATAAAGGTGTCCCATGAGCAATGAGATGAGCCCAGAATATACAAACAAAATGATTGCAGCATTTGTTGCCAAACCGGAAAAAACTTTTTGGTATCAGAATGCTTTTTCAAAATTCAACGTTAACGGTATGGACGTTATGAAATGGCAATGGAGTTGGTGGGCATTTGGCGGCGGCTTTTTATTTTTGCTTTATCGTAAACAATATCTCGCTTCTCTTATTCTTTTTATTGCTTCAGTCACTATTGGAATGTTTCCATTAATGGGACTGATTATAGCCATACTCGCCGGTGGATATTCTCCTTATTTTGTTTACAAAGGTTACAAAAGTAAATTAGGTGAGATTGAGCGACAAATAAGTGATGAAGATAAGAGAGTAGAAACAATGGCTCAAATAGGCGGCTACCACCAATGGGTTATATGGGTCTATGTTTTGTTTGCTCTTTTTATAGGGATATCAGTTATATCGTACATAAGTGCCTTAGCTTCTTTAGCAAACTAAAACTTGAAAGTCACTGCAAGATTGTGGTGACTTTTCACACAACTTTCTCCGTGAAAATTTCGTTATACTTTCATCATGCTACTATATATTCACATCCCATTTTGCGATTCTAAATGCTCTTACTGTGCCTTTAACTCTTATGTTGACAAGTTTCATCTTAAAGAGCAGTATATGCTCTCCCTGCAAACGCAACTTACTCACGAGCTTCAAAGATTTGATACAAAAGAAAAAAGTATCCAAACACTTTTCATAGGTGGGGGAACACCTTCGACAGTTTCACCTGAACTTTACGAGCCTATTTTTAAACTTCTACAACCCTACTTTGCCCCAAATATAGAAATGACGAGCGAGGCCAATCCAAATTCTGCAAGCTACGAATGGCTTCTTGGAATGTATAAACTTGGGATTAACCGTATCAGCTTTGGCGTGCAAAGTTTCAATGAAGAAAAACTCAAACTCCTTAACCGTGCCCACTCTCCAAAACAGGCTAAAGAAGCCATACTAAACGCAAGTAAAATAGGCTTTAAAAACCTCTCTCTTGACTTAATTTATGCCACACTTGGAGATACAAAAGAGCTCTTGTTGCATGACTTAAACACTGCGTTTGAGCTTCCAATCAACCATTTAAGTGCTTATGCGCTGACCATAGAAGAAGGAACTCCGTTTGAACGAAAGCCGCATATGTCTAAAGAGAAACTTTCTCTGACTTCTTGGCTTTTTAAAGAGATTAAAAAACGCGGTTTCTCGCAGTACGAGATAAGTAATTTTGGCTCTTATCAAAGCCAACATAATTTAGGTTACTGGCTGTATGAAGATTATATTGGTGCAGGAAGCGGAGCTGTGGGTAAATTAGGAACTCAGAGATTTTATCCGACAGCCAACTTGGAAGAGTACATCAAAAATCCTCTTGACATTCACAGTGAAAGTTTGAGCATTGAGGATAAAAAATTTGAACAATTTTTCTTGGGACTGCGTTCATGCATAGGTATAAAAGCGGAAATTATGACTCAAGAAGAGCTCAAACGAGCTCAGCTGCTTGTTCATGAAGAAAAACTCTATTTTGAAGAGAATACTTTTTATAACAAAAATTTTTTGTTATCGGACGAAATAGCGCTTTTTTTATCCTCTTGAAGGAATTTTAATTATTCTTTAGCTAGAATCACACTCTTATCTTAAAAATTCTGAAGGTTTTACATGTTTGGTATGGGTTTTACTGAAATACTTATTATTCTCGTCGTAGCTATACTTTTTTTAGGGCCGGACAAGCTTCCGACTGCAATGGTCGACATTGCAAAATTTTTCAGAAATATGAAAAAAACAATCGGGACACTCAAAGATACTCTCGAAGAAGAGATGAATGTATCTGAAATCAAAAAAGAGGCGCTTTCTTATAAAAAAGAGCTTCTGAGTGCAAGTGAAAATCTCTCTCGCGTAACAGATATGACAAAAGTTGGAGAAGAGATGTCTAAACTCGGTGATGACATCCTCAATGATGTAGAAAAACCTATTGCACCAAAAGCACCGCCGATTCAAGAAAAAATTACATTTGAAAAAAAACAAAAACCAATAGCTAAAGAAGAGAATGCTGATGTTTGATGATTTAAAACCACATTTAGTTGAACTGAGAAAACGTCTGGGCATCTCTGTCGCCACCCTTATTGTCATGTTTTTTGTTATGTTTTACTTTCATGAACCACTTTTAAACTGGATAGTTGCCCCGCTTGATACTGCACTTGTAGAGGTTGGGAAGATATCCCTTCATGCAGCAGATGGTATGATAACAACAAGCCAGGTAGGAGGAGCATTCTTTGTAGCTCTCAAAGTAGCCTTTTTCGCGGCAATACTTGGGTCTCTACCTATCATACTCGCTCAGCTTTGGATGTTTATAGCTCCTGGTTTATATGCTAACGAGAAAAAAATGCTTATCCCGTTTATTGTAGGCGGAAGCGGCATGTTCTTTGTCGGTGTTGCCTTTGCTTACTATATTGTTACTCCTTTTGGTTTTGATTTTCTCATTACCTTTGGTAGCTTCAAATTTACACCGCTTATTAATATAGAAGATTATGTGGGCTTTTTCACAAAGATTATGTTTGGTTTTGGCTTGGCTTTTGAGCTTCCAATCTTTGCATATTTCTTAGCACTTCTAGGTCTTATTGATGACAGAATGATGCGTGATTTTTTCAAGTATGCTGTTGTAATCATCTTTATCGTTGCAGCACTTCTCACACCTCCAGATGTATTAACGCAGTTACTTATGGCAATTCCACTTGTCATTCTTTATGGTATTTCAATTCTAATAGTAAGAGC
The DNA here is from genome assembly GCA_018824795.1 of bacterium. The sequence continues at coordinate 4,576 of JAHJFL010000126.1, forward strand.
TGTCAATCCCGCTCCTCCTATAGAAGAAGAGGATGAAACTGAAGATGAAGATGAAGAAGAGAGTTCAAGCGATGCAACTAGGATAGAGAAATAGTTTGATAGAGCAAGAGTTTCTTACCGCAAGCTATGACTTTGAACTCCCTTCAAAGCTCATAGCAACACATCCCGCTCACCCAAGAGACCATGCAAAGCTTTTAGTTTTTGACAGACAAACGCAGCAGATTATTCATGCCAACTTTTATGATTTCGAAAAATTTTTACCCAAAGATGTAGCACTAATCTTTAACAATACAAAAGTCATAAAAGCCAGACTTTTTGGGCATAAAACAAGTGGCGGTAAAATAGAACTACTTATAAACAGAGCCTTAAACGCACATGAAGTAAATGTCTATATACGAGGGAAAGTAAAAGTTGGAACTCCAATTTTCTTCGATTCAAACCTTGAAGCACGCGTAAAAGAGCTTCATGAAGACGGAAGCCGCATAGTAGAATTTTTCGTAGACAATACTCTCTTGCGTTTTGAAGAATTACTTCCAATAATAGAACAGATAGGTCATGTTCCGCTTCCTCCTTACATACAAAGAGAAGACAACGAAGAAGATGAAAATGAATATCAGAGCGTTTTTGCCAAAGAGGAAGGCGCAGTAGCCGCACCTACAGCCTCTCTACATTTTACAGCAGAACAGCATAAACGAATTACCCAGAACCATAAGCATGCCTATGTCACTTTACATGTCGGAAGCGGAACTTTTAAGCCTGTTGAAGCAGAAATTATCACAAACCATCCTATGCATTCTGAGTATTATGACATTTCAAAAGAAGCAAAAGAGCTGCTGGATTCTGATGCTAAAATTTTAAGTGTGGGGACAACTTCTACAAGAACCATAGAGTTTTATATAAGACACAAAGAGCAGACCAATGGTGAGGCGAATCTTTTTTTACACCCCAATAACAAACCGCTTCGAGTAAATCATCTGCTGACAAATTTTCATCTTCCAAAGTCAACGCTCTTGATGCTAGTTGCCTCTTTTGTTGGACTTGAAAAAACGCAGGAGTTATATGCTGAAGCCATCAAAGAAGAATATCGCTTTTACTCTTACGGTGACGCAATGTTAATACTATAAGAGTATTACTCTTGCATTTTCTACTTTAATCTCTCCACTTAGCTCTGCTTCAAAAGTTCTCTGCGGATATTTTTTGAGAAGCTCTTCATAACTTGGGTTTGTTTTGCAAAACTCTGTAAAATCATCACCTGCTGCGTTTATTATCTCTGCCGTACCAAACTGTTTTACAAACGCATCAATGTCATAAATGGCTTTTGCCTGTCCATTTTTGAGCAGTTCTTGTGTTGCACTGCTTTCGCCGAGTCTTTGGGGTAGAACATAAATCTCTTTACCCATCGCCAAAGCAAATTCAACACTTCGCATGCTTCCGCTTCCAAGTTCAGCTTCACTTACAATAAGCACATCACCAAGGGCTACAACTAACTCATTTCGTGCAACAAAACTCCAAGGTGCAGCTCGAAAATCCAGAGCAAACTGACTGAGTAAAAGTCCATGTTTTTCTATGTCAATTAATAAATTTGTATTGACTTTTGGATATTTTAAATTTATTCCGCACGGCAAAACAGAAATAGTGTTCGTGCTCCCTGCTCCGCTATGTGCCATGGCATCAATACCCATAGCTCCACCGCTGACAATGCAAACTCCAGCTCGAGAGAGTTTAGAAGAGAGTTCTTGTGTCAATTGCCGAGAATACTTTGTAGGCTTTCTGGTTCCTACAATAGAGATTTTTTTACGCTCTAAAAGTTTCTCGTTACCACTATAATATACCTCTTTTGGATAATTCTTCATAGAACTAAGCTCTGGTATATTATGGGAAATTTTTTGCATTTATATCAGTACATTTTATTGA
>JAHJFL010000127.1 GCA_018824795.1 bacterium
ATGTGTTTTGAAGAGGGATATGTAAATCTTGATGGAATACTTTCAGGTACAAGAAGTTATGCGCCTGAAAGCCTAGTAGTGGGAAGAAGAGAATTTGAAGATGTGACTTTTGCAATGGGGAAACCAAAAGAGAATGTGACATGGTTTGAAAATGATGACTCATGGGAGCTGGAAATTACAGAATTTGTAGATGCGATTATGGGAAATGGCACAATTAAAAATGGTACAAGTGAAGATGCTTATGAAACACTAAGATTAGTTGAACGAATCTATGAAAATTCAGGATTTTACAGTGAAAAGTAATCTAACTGTAGGCGTCACAACTGTTGCGTTTTCTAAAGATAAGGAACTTGTAGAATATCTCAAAACTTGTGGATTTAAAAAAGTATTAACAAATATTGATGGAAAGAGGTTTTCCAAAGACGAGCTTGTCTCATTTTTGTCCCATTGTGATATCGCAATAGTTGGGCTTGATAAGATAGATGAAAGTGTTCTTGAAAATGTTCCAAATTTAAAGGCTATTTCGAAATATGGGGTAGGACTTGATAATATTGATTTTGATGCCTGTTCCAAATTTAATGTTGAGGTCTTACATACCCAAGGTGTCAATAAAAGGTCTGTTTCGGAACTTACATTAGGTTATATGTTAAGCCTGTTTAGAAATATTTATATAACATCCAATTTATTAAAAAAGGGAGTCTGGCACAAGAGTGGCGGGACACAATTAAGTAATAAAACAGTCGGCGTTATAGGTGTTGGAAATATAGGGAAAGATCTTATTGAGCTTTTAAAGCCTTTTAACTCCAAGATACTTGTTAATGATATCATCAATCAAGATGAGTATTATCAAAAAAATAGCCTCATTAAAGCAAGCAAAGATGAAATATTCCAATTAGCAGATGTAATTACAATTCATACTCCTCTTGATACATCCACTAAAAATATGGTTAATAAAGAGGCCTTAAAAATGATGAAGCCTACAGCGTTTGTTATTAATTCAGCGAGAAGTGGAATAATAAATGAAGACGATTTAAAATGGGCACTGAGTAATAATATTATTGCTGGAGCCGCAATCGATGTTTACGATACAGAACCACCGCAAGATGTAGAACTAATATCTTTAGCGAATTTGATTACAACTCCTCATATAGGCGGGAATGCTCAAGAGGCCGTGAGAGCAATGGGAATTGCAGCAATAACTAATCTTATAGAGTGGGTAAAGGCGAAATAATGGCAATCATAGGAAATGTTTATAAAGTAGAAAAGTTTTTAAAAGATAAAAATGTAAAAGTTGTCTTTGACTATTTTAAGGAAGCGCTAGAGAAAAATAGTAAAGTTTCTAGAAGAATCTTTTCTTTGCCACTTGGCTCATTTCAAAGATATGACATTAATGAAGAAATCTTTGCAATTGAGCAGGTTTTTTATACGAAAAATAGAGAAGAGTGTTTTATAGAGTCACATAAAAAGTATATAGATTTTCAACTGATTTTATCTGGCAATGAGCTTATGGAACATATAGATATAGATAAATTAGAAGTTGACACGGCCTATGACGAAAAGAAAGATTTAATTACCTATAAGCTTGTAGATAATACTTCGAGAATCTTATTACAATCCCAAGACTTGGCTGTATATTTTCCAGATGATGCCCATATTGGACTGCCAAAGTACAAAGAGTCAGAACTCGTGCATAAGACGGTTATAAAGTTTCCACTAGAGTTATGGAATCAGTATGAAGATTGATTTTACAGATAAAAAAGTTCTGGTAACAGGTGGAACAAGAGGTATAGGAAGAGAGATTGCCAATGCTTATGCAGCTTTAGGGGCTAAGGTTGTCGTGACAGGCAAAAATCTAAAAAGAGCAGAAAATTTACCAAAAAGTGTTTTGTATGAACATTTGGAAATAGATGAGAAACATGATTGGCGAAAAAGAGTGGCTGAGATTGTTGAATATTATGAAGGTTTTGATATTTGCATAAACAATGCAGGAATCAATAAAATTTCAAAAATAGATGAACTAGATGCATCTAGTTTGGATGCGATATTGCTTACAAATCTCAATGCACCAATTTATATAGCAGCAGCCGTTGCAAAGAAAATGGTTGCTAACAAAGCTGGCTTTATTGTCAATATTGCGTCCATTTTTGGAGTGGTGAGTAAGGAAGGAAGAGATGCTTATACGGCGAGTAAATCCGGATTAATTGGTGTGACAAAAAGCATGGCGATAGATTTAGCAAAACATAATGTTCTTGTAAACGCAATTTCTCCAGGCTTTGTTGACACGGAATTAACAAGAACCGTATTAGGCACGGAAGGCATAAAAGCTATGCAGGCAAGAATACCTATGCAAAAACTGGCAAAAACTACTGACATCATTCCAGCTATTTTATTTGTAACAAGTCAGTACAATACGTATATTACCGGTCAGAATATTATTATCGATGGAGGGTTTACACTTGAATAAATTAGATATATTTTCTGACAAAGAGAGTTATGAACTTTTTTTCAATGCTCCAGATAAGGTACTTACAGATATTTTACACAACACAAAAGTCGTTATTATAGATAAAAAAGTTTTTGCATTGTATGCAACAAAGCTTATTCTCGATATTGAGAACGTAATTTTCATTGATGCATTTGAAGATAACAAAAGACCTGATACTGCTTTAAATATTTGTGAACAATTGTTACAAAAAGGCGTAACAAGAAGCGATACTATTGTCGCAATTGGCGGAGGAATTACTCAAGATCTTGTTACATTCGCAGCCAGTATTTTGTTTAGAGGTTTAAAATGGATATGGTTTCCAACAACACTTTTAGCACAGGCAGATAGCTGTATAGGTGGCAAAAGCTCATTAAATTTTAAATCTTGGAAGAATATACTGGGAAATTTTTATCCACCGCATAAAATTTATGTTCAGGATTATTTTCTCAACACCTTATCCGACGATGATATCCGTTCGGGAATAGGTGAAATATTAAAAGTTCATTTATTATCAGGAAAAGAGAGTGCAGAATTGATTATAAGTCAAATGCAAGATTGTAGAAATAATTTAGCAGCAATGATTTTTAGCTCTTTACAGCTAAAAAATAATATATTGGAAATTGATCCGCTTGATCAAGGACTGCGACTAAAAATGAACTATGGACACTCTTTTGGACATGCTTTAGAATCTGCCACACATTTTGCTATACCTCATGGTATAGCTGTAACTATAGGTTTAGATATAGCAAATTATATTGCTTACAAAAGTTCGAAGATAAGCTCACAAGAGTTTACAAGATTACATGAAGTGCTCGATAGTAATTTAAAAGAGAAAGATTTTATTTCTTTTGATTTTGCCGATTTTATAGGTGCACTTAAAAAAGACAAAAAAAATACAAACGCAGAGTATAGATTTATTATTCCTAGTTCTTTTGGAGAAGTACAAGTGACTGCGTTTCATATGCAAGAGAAAATAGAATTACTGTTACAAGAGTATTTTAAAGAATTTTATAAAAAGGTGAAGTAAGTGACAAAAATTGTAGCAATGATTCCAGCAAGACTTGGGAGTAAAAGAGTTCCAAAAAAGAATTTAAGACTGATGGACGGTAAGCCTTTGATTGCTTATGTAATCGAGAGTGTGAAGGCTACAAATCTATTTGACGCTATTTATCTTAACTCAGAAGCAGATGTATTTGAAAATATAGCCAAAGAGCATGGAATAGAGTTTTATAAGAGAGATGCAGTATTTGCAAGTGATACGTCAACAAACGATGAATTCGGTTTAGATTTTTTGCAAAATGTTTCAACTGATATTCTCATTCAAATTTTACCGACATCACCATTTTTGACTCCGGAAGAGATAATTGCATTTACACAAAAAATGCTAAAAGAAGAATTGGATACCCTTATTTCTGTAGAGCATAAACAAATAGCATCTGTTTATGAGAATAAACCTATTAATTTTGACAAATTTAAAGTGAATCCACCATCGCAAACAATGGAGCCTCTTAAAGTTTATGCAACTGCATTAATGGGTTGGAGAAGTGAAGTTTTTCAAGAGAATATGAAAAAATACGGTTCAGCATATCATGGTGGGGATGGCCAAACAGACTTTTTTGAACTTCGTGGTTTGTCGACAATTGATATTGACAGAGAAGAGGATTTTATTTTGGCTGAGTCGCTTATGGTGGCGAAGAAAAATGCAAAGCAAAATGAGATTTGTTATTACGGGGAAGAGCAAAAAGAGAATAGCGAAGTGCATGTAGAGAGCATACTTAAAAAAGATGGCGTAGCATACAATGATTTATATGATGTCAACAATGAAATAGTTGCATTAGAAACGATTCTTTCAAGCATGGATTCTTCAAAGTCATGGAGTAAAAGAGTTATTGACAGTGAGAGTAATTCTATGACGATTATATCGCAGTTACCGGGTGAGGGCAATAGACTCCATTATCATCCTGATTGGAATGAGTGGTGGTATATTGTTGATGGAGTATGGGAATGGGAAATTGAAGGTGAAAAAAAGCTTGTAAAAAAAGGTGATATAGTTTTTATGCAAAAAAACAGAAAGCATAAAATTACCGCCGCAGGGGATAGACCAGCCATTAGAATGGCAGTGAGCCGTTCAGATGTTGCTCATGTATATCCAGAAGTATAAGTCATGGTAGTTATTGTCGGGGGGACATCAGGCATAGGTTTGGCAACAGCAAATTATCTGATGGAACAGGGATACAATGTCCTTACATGTGGTAGAACAAAACCAAAGCAAGATAATATCCACTTTCAAGCTTTAGATGTCACTAATAACGAAAGTATAAAAGAGTTTTTCTCATCTTTAGAAACGATTGATGGACTTATTTACTCTGCAGGAATTACCATGCCAAAGCAGGAAATTACAGCGTTTGATCCAATCAAGTTTCATGAAATAATGAACGTGAATGTGACAGGCTTATTGCTATGTCTGAAATACTCTTATGAGAACTTAAAAAAAAATAGAGGCAGAGTAGTGGTTATAAACTCTGTAGCAAGCCGTAAAGGAAGTCCTTTATCCGGGATAGAATACACTACAAGCAAGGCTGCTTTGAGTGGAGTAGTTAAACAGCTTGCTTTGGACTTCGCCAAAGACGAGGTTTTAATCAATTCAATTTTTCCCAGTATGACTGCGACGCCTATGCTTTTGGAAAGTACCGATAGTGCTGAACTTCAAGGGATAAAAAATAGCATACCGCTGCAAAGGATAGCGCAACCTCTTGAAATAGCAAAAGCGATAGAATTTTTAATCAGTGAAAGAAACAGTTATATGACGGGGGCTGGGCTTGATGTAAACGGGGGATTATTTTTAAATGGCTAAAACTTGGATAATGAAAAATGCATAAAATATTAAAAAATAAAACTATCTATCTTTCTCCTTTTAATGATTTATCGCAAAAATTGTTTCATAAGCTCAGTGAGATGGGTGTAGATATTGTTGGTTTTGTAGATTCCTATAAAACAGGTAACGGTATTGTTCAGCCCACAGAAATAAAAGATTATGATTATGTTGTTATTTCTAGTCCTGAATATTGGACCGATATCTCTTTAAATTTTGATAATGAAAAAATACTGCTCACGCATTCTCAGCTTCAACCTCTTATTAGTTATTCTGATTATATGAACTACTTGGACAATTGCAGAAAAAAATATGACATATTATTCCTTGTATATAATAAGTCCAATGTACAGGATGCAAGCATAGTTATTCGAGAACTCAATTTAAATGGTTATTCTGCCGCAATTATTGAAACAAGTAATCAAGACAGAGATAATCTGCGCGAAGGCTTGCTTGAGAATAAAGATATACCGGTAGTCATTAAAGAATTTGTGCCCTATATAGATTTTAAAACTTTAGTATGCTTGATTGATTGGGCAGATAGAAAATTAATAAGAGATTCTCAAGAGAAAGGTATAAAAACTATTGGACTGGTTGATGGTATAGAAGATTTTGAAGATGCTGATTATGCATATGATAGACAAGCTTATAAGACAGTTGAATATGTATTGGTATCAGGAAGAAATGATATGAGGCATCTAGAATATAAAAAAGATAAATGTTCTATAGTCGGTTTGCCTAAAATGCATAATTTATGGACTTCTTTAGTTCAATATCCGACTGAAAATCTGGTAGCTATCAATTTAAATTTTACTTACGGAAGCTTTGAAGATATGAGAGAAATGTGGCTTGGACAAGTGATAGAGGTATGTGAATCTCTGAACATTAACTATGTCATATGCCAACATCATGCAGACCGTGGAGAAATCCCCGATATAAAAAAGAGCAAAGAGGATGTGTATACGACTATAAAAAAATCCAGTTTAGTTATCAGTAGATTCAGTACTGTTATCTCAGAAGCATTAGCTTTAGGTAAACCAGTGGTCTATCATAACCCCCATCATGAAAAAGTACAGTTATACAAAAATCCATTAGGAGCGTTTAGCATAAGTGATGATGTAGAGTCTTTAAAATCTATGATTACATATGAAATGTCTAATAGCAGTACGGTAAGAGAGCGAGCAAAGGATTTTTTAGATGCTCAATTTAATATTAGAGAACCAGAAAAGCCTGCTGTTTTGGCCGCAAAAAAAATTATTAGTATCACAGAAGAAGGAAAACTATGAAACAAAATTACTACATGAAAGAGAGTTATAAAGCTAGAAATGAATATATTCATTATGATGACAGAGCCGAAGAAGATGATTGGCAATTAGAAATATATTTACATGCATTGGGTCTCATGAAAAAGCATGGTTTCTCCAGAGTGGCAGATATAGGATGTGGATCGGCTTATAAGTTAATAACTTATTTGGGAGAGTATGAAACAGTAGGTCTGGAGCTGGCTGAAAATTTGACTTTTTTGCAGGAAAAATATCCAAATAACATATGGTTAGAATCAAATTTTGATTTAAATAGTAAGCTAGATGTAGATGTTTTAATTTGCTCTGATGTGGTAGAACATATTGTTGACCCTGATGAGTTGATAGAATATATTAAGCGTATTTCGTTTAAATATTTAGTTATATCTACGCCTGAAAGGGATTTGGTCTATCCAAAAGATTCAGAATATCTTAATGGGCCTCCTAGAAATAAAGCACATCAAAGAGAATGGAATTATGAAGAGTTTAAAAATTATATTGCATCTCACTTTGATGTACTAGATCAAAGAGTTACAAACTTACATCAAGCAACTCAAATGATCATTTGTAGTAAAAAAGAAAATGATGAGTAAAGTAAGTGTCATTGTTCCTGTCTACAATGTAGAAAAGTATCTCAAGAGATGCCTGGATTCTTTATTGGAACAAACACTGCAAGATATTGAAATTATTCTTGTAAATGATGGTTCAAGCGATGACAGTGAAAATATTATCAAGATATATCTGGATAAATTTCATGATATCAGGGTAATCAGTCAAGAAAATCAAGGCCTTAGTGAAGCTAGAAATGTGGGCATTGAACTTGCAAGAAGCAAGCATATAGCATTTGTTGATAGTGATGATGTTATAGATAAAACAATGCTTGAAAAGTTATATAACGAAGCTGAAAATTCAGATGCGGATATTGTTAGCTCTTCACATCAAATTAAAATCAATGATGAAATAAATTTGTTTAATGCTGATTATATTTCTCTTGATAAGCAAGCGTTCTTTGAAAATATTTTAAGCTGTCGTGTATCTAATATGGCTTGTGGAAGACTTTATAAAAGAGA
>JAHJFL010000022.1 GCA_018824795.1 bacterium
CCGGTTAACTCACTGTATTCTTCATCACTCATCCACTTCATCTGTTACCTCTGGGTTAGAAAATTTACAGCTTAATTATAGTTTCAATCTCTTGAGAGTCGATCTCCACTTTTTTCGCTTTAGCTATACGGTCTTCTTTTAATTTCATAGTTAACTCTTCATTATCAAGAGCTAAAATCTGCATTGCCAAGTAAGCTGCGTTTATAGCACCTGCTTTGCCTATTGCTACTGTAGCAACTGGCATTCCAGCTGGCATTTGAACAGTTGAGAGAAGTGCGTCTATTCCATTTAAAGCTGAAGCACTCATTGGAACACCGATGATTGGTTTAATAGTTTTAGAAGACAAAACACCTGCTAAGTGTGCGGCCATACCGGCAGCAGCAATGAAAACTTGTGAGCCTTTTTTTTCAGCAGTTTCTATATATTCCTTCGTACGTTCAGGGGAACGGTGCGCAGAAGATATAATCATCTCATAGTTTACTCCAAATGCTTCTAGCGTGTCAGAACAAGACTTCATGACCTCAAAATCGCTTTTACTTCCGATGATAATAGATACAAACTTCATTACTTCATTTCCTTATATTTTGGTTTGCGAATTATACATTTTATTTTGTTTAACATTTAGGATAAGTATCCATATCCGGATGAGCAGGAATTCTAAAAAATGTATAGGAAGGAAACTTTGTCGGCAGCGTTATCAGGTTCACATTTCCACTGTGAATCTCCTCCCAAATTTTTCCATTGATGGCTTTGAGTTGTTTAAACTTCATGAACATTTTTCCATCTCTCTCGTAAGTCTCTCCAAACTCATTATCAACGAATGCTATCTCGCTTTTTAAAGGAGCTACTATCTCAAGTTCATCTCCGGGGAAAGTTTTATATTTACATAAAAAATGTGTCCCCTCTTCATTTACAACACCGCTTACCTGATGTGTTCCAAGTTGCATGGTAAAGTCCAAACTCTGAGTGTCATGTTTTTCAAAAGGGCGGGAAACCAAATACGCATCAGTATAACCGCGGTTTTGAAGTGACTGTAGTTCATACTGATACTTCTCACTGTCAAGTGTCCCAGCGTAATAATCGTCAAGTGCCATTCTATAAGCTTTTGCAGTAGTTGCTGCATAGTAAGCCGTTTTTGTACGCCCTTCTACTTTAATGGAATCTACTGCGCCACTGTCTAAAATCTCCCCAATATGCGAAGCAAGATTTAAATCTTTTGAGTTCATGATGTACGTCCCGACTCCCTCATCTTCTTCAAGTTTAAAAAGTGTTCCTGTTTCAGGATTTGCAGCATACATTTCATAAGGAAAACGGCAATCATTTGCACAAGAACCGCGATTTGGAACGCGACCGCTTTGCAAAGTTGAGATGAGACATCTTCCACTGTACGCAAAACACATAGAACCATGCACAAAAACTTCAAGTTCCAAATCAGGAAGCTCTTTTTTTATCTCTTTGAGGTCTTTAAGGGAAATTTCACGTGCTGTAATAATACGCGTTGCTCCCATGTCATAATAAACCTGTGCATCAAGAACATTCATAACGTTTGCTTGTGTTGAAAGGTGAAGAGGCATATCTGGGGCAAGGTCATGACACAGTTTTAAAACGCCGGGAGTTGCAACAATGAAAGCATCAGGCTTTAATTCTGCCATGGCTACAATGTGTTTTTTCAGAAGACCCAACTGCGAGTTAAAAGGAAAGCCGTTAATAGTTGCATAAACTTTTTTACCGCGAGCATGCGCGTATGCTATACCCTCGGCAAACTCTTCCATACTAAACTCTTTACCCGAACGGATACGAAGTGAAAAGTGACTCACACCGCCATAAACAGCATCAGCGCCAAAGTCAAGAGCGATTTTTAATTTTTCTAAAGTTCCTGCGGGAGAGAGTAATTCTACTTTTTGCATATGTTCTCATTTACATGCCCAAAGAAGAACTTTAGGCTAAATATTTTTATGAGATTTTAGCAAAGAAGAGTTGCGAAGATGATTAAAAATTTAAACTACTGTCCGAACTGTGCCAATAAAGCTTCAATATCGTCATCTGAAGCTAAGTCGTTATGCGTATCCCCTGAAATATGCGTTGCAGAAGATACTCTTTTTTCATCGGCTACTTTGCCTTCAAACAGCGTATTCATATATTTTGAAAGTGCACGCATTACATTAATAACGCGTTCAATTTTTTGACGGTGAATATCTTGATACTGCATAATATCCATAACGCTCATAATAGATTCACCGCTTGCCTGAAGAGTTTCCAAACTTTGAGCAGCATCATTTAAAGCATCTTCGTTTCTTTCAAGTTGCGTTTTAAAAGCTAAAACATCCGGAAATTTCGCACTTAATGTTGTAAAAAGCTCCATATTAGAATTTAGAACTTCTATCACTCTATTGAGATGTTCTTCTTTTTCCATTAATTCGTTGCTAATTACGTCAATAATATCAAAAATTTGTGTTGCTTTTTCTTCACTCTCTTTTGTTACATCATCAAGCTGATGCACCATCTTATTTTCATCTGTCGGAGATGGAGGTGTATTATCTGAAAAAGTATCATATTTAGAAGAA
>JAHJFL010000023.1 GCA_018824795.1 bacterium
CATCACTTGTTTTTACAAATATCATTTTTGTTTTTCCGTTTTCATAGTATCGAACTCTTCTTTGACAATTGCAAGCGCCTTCAAGAAGTTTTGGGCATCAACAGCGCCCATTAAAGGTTGAAACATTGGTTCACCGCTTGGCAACAAAAACCAAAGTGTTGGAGTTCCAGGTCTAATTAATTCTGCTGGAGTATAGTCATTTTCATCTGTGTAAGAAGTAACTGTAATATAGTCTCTGTTAAGTGCCTCAATTACCTTTGCATCTTTAAATGTCGTCTCTTCTAAGATGACACAGTATTTACATGAATGACGTGAAAAGACAAACAACACCGGCTTGTTTTGCTTTGTCGCTTCTTTAATTGCACCCTTAAAATCTTTTGCCCAATGAATCTCTGCAGCCATGAGCGAAGTTGTACATAGCAAAGCCAAAAATAATAATATCTTACGCATTTTTTTCTACCTTTTTTAATAATTCTTTTGAGCACTCTTGCACACTCTTGTTTGTTACATCTATAACTATATCAGCCAAAGACAAATATTCAGGTCTTCTTGCGTCATAAAGTTTTTTAGCTTCACTTAAATCAGTTAAAAGCGGTCTTTTTTTGAGTTTACTTTTGGCATTAGGATGTTCTTCTATACGCTTAAGAATTTCCTCAAACGGTGAATCTAAGAAAATAACTGTTCCGATTTTTTTCAGATTTTTCACCTTATAAAAACCGCCTCCGGTCGATATAAGACTGTTTTTAACACTTTTTTCCAGCCAAACAGAGATATTTTTTTCCAACTCTCTGAAATATGCTTCACCCTCTTGCTCAAAAATTTTTTTAATTTTTCTATTTTCCATACTTTCAATCAAGTCATCTGTGTCAATGGCAATATATCGGGAATTTTTTACTACTTCTCTTGCAACACTGCCTTTTCCAACACCCATAAATCCAATCAAAATGATATTTTTCATACTTTACCTATCTGTGAATTTCCCTGCCATTATATATAAATAATATAAATTTGTTATTTAAACCACTTTTAACTATAATTTCTCTTCTTATACTATAAATGGATAAATTATGAAAAAACAAAAATACATTACACTCGGATTCGCAACTGTCGGGCTTACAATTACCCTCTTTTTTTCAAACAATTTATTTGCAAAAGAGGAAACTGCAAAAAAGAGTACAGAGGCCTCTAGACTTGAGTCTTTAGCTAAATTTACAAAGGTTATCAGTATAGTTGAGCAGTACAATGTAGATGATGTTACTATTGAAGAACTTATGGACAAAGCACTTAAAGGCATGCTCACAAATCTTGACGCACATTCGAATTACCTTACACAAGAAGATTACAAAAAACTAAAAGTACAAACAGAAGGTGAATTTGGCGGGCTTGGTATTACTGTGGGAATCAGAGACGGTGCACTTACTGTTATTGCTCCGATTGAAGGGACACCCGCGGACAAAGCCGGCCTAAAATCAAGCGATATTATCTTGAAAATCAATGAAGAATCTACAATTAGCATGACAATCGATGATGCCGTATCAAAAATGAGGGGAAAAGTTGGTGAGGGAATTGATTTAACCATCATTCGCAAAGATGAAATGAAACCCTTAAATATTCATATTGTAAGAGCCATAATCACCATAGAATCTGTGTATGCCAAAACAATAAGTGATGAATTTCTTTATATTCGTGTAACAAGTTTCGATAAAAAAGTAGCTGAAGATGTCACAAAAGAGATAAATAAAAGAAAAGCGACTACAAAGGGAATCATTCTTGATTTAAGAAACAATCCCGGCGGGCTTTTGGATCAGGCTGTTGATTTGGTAGATCTTTTTGTGGACAGTGGAGATATAGTTTCTCAAAAAGGAAGAACTGAAATAGACAAAAAAACATACTCAGCTTCTAAACACAAAACTATCACTAAAGTACCAATGGTCGTACTTATAAATGGTGGAAGTGCAAGTGCTTCTGAAATTGTAAGCGGTGCGTTGCAAGATCATAAACGCGGAGTTTTAGTAGGTGAAAATACTTTTGGAAAAGGAAGCGTACAAGTCGTCCTTCCTGTAACGGATGAAGAAGCTATAAAATTAACTATTGCAAGATATTACCTTCCAAGCGGAAGAACAATTCAAGCAGTTGGAGTAAAACCAGACATTGAAGTACTGCCGGGTGAAGTGAAAAGCAGTACAAATGAATTTTCAATCAAAGAGGCAGATTTAAAGAAACATCTCGAAGAAGAGCTTGATAAAATTGATGAAAATAATGGTATCGCAAAGAAAGATAAAGAAGATAAAAAAGATAATAAAGATATAATCACGCCAGAAATGCTCAATAAAGACATTCAATTAAAAGAAGCCCTAGGCATCCTAAAAGCTTTAGTAATCATGAGAGGATAGTAAAAATGGAAAAAAGAGAGTTGTTGTACGAAGGAAAAGCAAAAAAGCTGTATTTGACAGATGATGAAAATTTAGTAATTTCAGAATTTAAAGATGACTTAACTGCGTTTAATGGTGAAAAAAAATCTAGTGAAGCTGGAAAAGGCGCACTAAATAACAAGATTTCTACTGAACTTTTTAAACTTCTAGAAGCAAATGGCATACAGACTCACTTTGTAAAAATGTTAGATGACAATCATATGCTTCACAAAAAAGTAGATGTAATACTTATTGAAGTTATTGTACGTAATATCGCAACAGGAAGTCTTTCACGTAATCTTGGGATAGAAGATGGTATGGTACTTCCTTTTACTTTGGTTGAATTTGACTTCAAAAATGATGCCTTAGGTGATCCAAAACTCAATGACCAACATGCACTTATCTTAGGCTTGGTTGATTATCAAGATGAATTAGACAAACTTCGTCGTATGGCAAGACAAGTCAATGACATTTTAAAACCTTATTTTGCAGGCAAAGGATTAAAGCTTGTTGACTTTAAACTTGAGTTTGGAAAAGACAGCAGCGGAAATATTATTCTTATAGATGAAATCTCTCCGGACAATTGCCGCTTTTGGGATATGGAAAGTGGTGAAAAAATGGACAAAGACAGATTTCGTCAAGGTCTTGGTGGTTTAAAAGTGGCTTACGAACAAGTGCTTAACCGCATCCTAAATAAATAAGTAAATTAGAAAATAAAATTAAGGAATAAATTCATAATGAAAGTAATAGTAAATGTATCTTTAAAAGCTGGCGTTTTAGACTCTCAAGGTAAAGCGGTGCATCATGCGCTTGATTCATTACATTTTGAAGGCGTTAGTGATGTTCGTGTAGGCAAGCAGATAATCCTCAACCTTGAGACTACAAACGAAGTAAAAGCAAGAAAAGATGTGACACAAATGTGTGAAGACCTTTTGGCAAACACAGTTATTGAAGATTACGAAATAGAGCTAATAAAATGAAAGTAAGCATACTTCAATTCCCTGGCACAAACTGCGAGTATGATACGCAACATGCTTTTGAAGATTTAGGTGCTACAACTGAAATTATCTGGCATAAATCTGAGAGTATTCCCGCTGATACGAATCTTCTAGTCGTAGCTGGCGGATTTTCTTATGGAGACTATCTCAGAAGCGGTGCTATTGCCAAATTCAGTCCTGTAATGAAAGCTGTGAAAGAGTATGCATCCAAAGGTGGAAAAGTTTTAGGTATCTGTAACGGTTTTCAAGTTTTAACAGAAGCCGGTTTACTTCCAGGCGCACTCAAACGCAACGAACACCTACATTTCATTTCTAAACATCATCATCTAAAAGTTGTCAATAATGATAATGTATTTTTAGAAAAACTTAACAATAATGATGTTGTTAATATTCCTATCGCACATCATGATGGTAATTATTACATAGACCAAGATGGATTAAAAGATCTTTACCTAAACAATCAAGTACTTTTAAAATACAGTGATGCCTCAGGCAATGACAAAAATCCTAATGGAAGTGTCGATTCAATTGCTGGAATTTGTAATAAAGAGAAAAATGTATTTGGACTCATGCCTCACCCTGAACGTGCCATGGAAGCAATCCTTGGCTCAGATGATGGGGTAAAAATGCTACAAGGGTTTTTAAAATAGTGAGTAAATTACTTCTTTTACTTCTTTTATTTTTAACACCGCTCTTAGCCAATAAGGTTATTTACCTTAGCTATAGCGATGCTCCTAAGAGAGTAATAAAAGGTGAAATTTTCACTGTTACCATAAAGTCACTCTCAACTGTTGAAGATATTGAAGACATCCAGTATGATTTTTCAAAAACCAATGGTGTAGAGATTCTGAATGACACACCAAACAGAGAGAAAAAAGGAAAGTATTTTTATGATACTTTCTATCTTCTTGCAACGTCAAACAATGCCAGAATACCTGATGTTCAAGCTTCTTTGGTAGCAGAGGGAGATTTTGAACCCTCATTTTTGTCAGGAAGTGAGCTGAATGTCATCTCATTGAACCCACCAAAAAATTTCTCTAACATTATTGCAGACTCTTTTGAACTCTCTGAGTATAAAACAACCTCTTATGATCATAATCACAACATCATAGTTTTTGTTGCACAAGCAGATAATTGCGCAATAGAAAAAATGAAATTTTCTTCTGTCTTTAAACAGGGAACGGAATCTGTAAGAAAATCGTACACACATTCCAAAATCACTTATTTTGTTGTAGTAGATAAAAAATTGGAGAATTTTTCATTCTCTTATTTTAATCTCAAAAAAAATAAATTTATAACTACTGCAATTCCTATCATAGTAGATGAAGATCGTGTCACGACACAAAGCGACTTGAAGCCGCAGGATCAATCACATGATGATATAAAAATAGTTTCGGCTCTGATAGTTGCAGGAATTTTTGCTCTCTTTGTTCTTTGGAGAAAAAAATACAGTTACTTGATTTTAGTTATTCTTCCTTTAGGCTACATAGCATATATGAACAAACCAACTGAGAATGTCTGTGTAAAATCTGGAGCTAAAATACATCTGCTTCCTGTCTACAACGGCACCATATTTGAAACAACTTCCAAAGAAAACTATTTTATTCAAGGCGGAAATGTTGGAGATTTTACAAAAGTAGAATTACCGAATGAGCAAATAGGCTGGGTTAAGAATGAAGATATTTGCACACATTAATTGGCTCTATGCCACTATAATAATATTTATTGCTCTCACTATTTCAATAATATTATATCCATTGCTTCCAAGACCTTATGCCAGAAAGTTTTCTTCCTGGCTCATTCGTTTAAGCACATTCTACTCAGTTCAAGTAAAAGGGGAAGAAGACCCTGATGTTCAAATGTTTATGCTAAATCATCAAAGTGATTTAGACATAGGTATCATGGAAACGAGCACTGGCAAAGATTTGGCGTGGGTTGCAAAAAAGGCTCTTTTTGACATTCCTTTTTTTGGACTTGCACTCAAACTGCCAGAAGATATTGCCATTGAAAGAGAAAGTAAAACTTCTCTTATTAAACTGCTCAGAGCTTCTAAAGACAGATTGAATAAAAATAGGGTTATCACTATTTTTCCAGAAGG
>JAHJFL010000128.1 GCA_018824795.1 bacterium
CTTACACATAAACAACTCTTAACTGCTTTAGAAAGACATGGTGTTACAATGGTATCTCACGATGAACCGTTTGATCCAAACATTCACAATGCAATTCAAAGTGTAGACAGTGCTGATATTGAGAGCGGACAGATAGTTCAAACTTTTCAAACGGGTTACAAGTATAAAGAAAGACCACTGCGTGAAGCAATGGTAGTTGTCGCCAACTAATTATAGAACGCCATTTGGAAGTAATTCCAAATAGCTACGCTAGGCGCTATGCCACTAAAGTACAAAAATGCTCTCGGCATTTTCACTTAAAGCATAGCAAACAATGAAAAATTAAATAAATAAAATTAAGGAAATAATATGTCAAAAGTTATCGGTATAGATTTAGGAACAACAAATTCATGTGTTGCAGTTTATGAGGGTGGTGAAGCAAAAATCATCCCAAACAAAGAAGGTAAAAACACAACTCCTTCAGTAGTTGCGTTTACAGATAAAGGTGAGGTTTTAGTAGGAGATCCTGCAAAACGTCAAGCAATTACAAACCCAAACAAAACAATCTCTTCAATCAAGAGAATTATGGGTCTTATGATGAGTGAAGAAAACGCGAAAGCAGCTCACGACAAAGTAACATATAACATAGTAGACAAAGATGGTATGGCTGCAGTTGACGTAGCTGGTAAAATTTATACACCACAAGAAATTTCGGCTAAAATCTTAAGTAAACTCAAAGAAGATGCTGAAGCGTATTTAGGTTCAACTGTAACTGACGCTGTTATTACAGTTCCTGCTTACTTTAATGATGCACAAAGAAAAGCAACGAAAGATGCTGGAACAATCGCTGGTCTGAACGTTTTACGTATCATCAACGAGCCAACTGCTTCTGCACTTGCTTATGGTCTTGAGAGTAAAGCTGAAGAAAACGTACTTGTTTACGACCTTGGTGGTGGAACATTTGACGTTACTGTTTTAGAGATTTCTGATGGTACTTTTGAAGTTCTTTCAACTGATGGTAATGCCTTCTTAGGTGGAGATGACTTTGACAATAAAATCGTTGATTACCTAAACTCAGAATTTAAAAATACACACGGTATTGATCTTAAAAATGACAAAATGGCACTTCAACGTTTGAAAGATGCTGCTGAAAATGCTAAAAAAGAACTTTCAAGTTCAACTGAAACGGAGATTAACTTACCGTTTATCACAATGACAGAAGCTGGACCACAACACCTTGTTATCAAACTTACTCGTGCTAAGTTTGAAGGTATGATTGATGGTTTAATCAAAGAGACAATTGATCACATCAAAACAGCTATGAAAGCGTCTGGCTTAGAAAACAACGACATTAAAGAAATCATTATGGTTGGTGGTTCTATTCGTGTTCCTAAAGCTCAAGAGATGGTTTCAGAGTACTTCGGCGGTAAGAAACTAAACAAAAGCGTAAACCCGGATGAAGTTGTTGCTGCCGGTGCTGCTATTCAAGGTGGTGTTTTAAGAGGAGATGTTAAAGATGTTCTTCTTTTAGATGTTACTCCTCTTTCACTTGGTATTGAAACTTTAGGTGGTGTTGCGACTAAAATTATCGAAAAAGGGACAACAATCCCAGTTAAAAAATCTCAAATCTTCTCAACGGCAGAAGACAACCAACCGGCTGTTTCAATCTCAGTTGTTCAAGGTGAGAGAGAATTCGCAAAAGACAACAAATCTCTAGGTCTGTTTGAACTTGGAAATATTGCAGCAGCTCCAAGAGGTGTACCTCAAATTGAAGTAACGTTTGACATCGATGCAAACGGTATTTTAACTGTAAGTTCAACTGATAAAGGCACTGGTAAATCTCAGTCAATCACAATCTCTGGATCATCTGGACTAAGTGAAGAAGAGATTAACAAAATGGTTCAAGATGCTGAAGCACACAAAGCTGAAGACTCAAAAAGAAAAGAACTTGTAGAACTTAAAAACCAAGCAGATGCACTGATTGCTCAAACTGAAAAATCATTAGTTGAAATGGGTGAAAAAATAGAAGCAGAAGAAAAAGCAAAAATTGAGTCTGCGATTAGCGAACTCAAAGAGATTCTTAAAGATGAAAACGCAACAAAAGAGCAAATCGAAGCGAAAGTAAAAACTTTAACTGAAGTTTCTCATAAAATGGCTGAGCAAATGTACAAACAAGAGCAAGGCGGTGAAGCAGGTCAAGCTGACACTAAAAAGAAAAAAGAAGACGACGACGTAATAGATGCTGAGATAGAATAAAGTCAGAACATCTGCAACACAGACGACGTAATTGACGCTGAGATAGAGTAATCTATCTCAAGTAAAATCTAGAATAGAATCATACTATTCTAGATTATTTAATAAAATCCTCTTTCGCTTTCTCATGAGCCCCATTAAAATCCATAATCTCTCCGCCGTAAAGTTTTTGAAACTTTTTAGCATCTTCAAGATTTGAAAAAGCGTATTTACTAACACGACTCATAGTCCCGCGTTTAGAACTTCCTACAATATAAAATGCATCAGCAATAGATATAAATTTCAATGTACTCACATCAACCACTTTTGGATTCTTTAATGTCACACCTTGACCCAAATGTTCTTCAAGACAATGAATTGAACAATATTGTACTGCTTTTCCATCTTGCTCTGCAGCATGATTTGTTTTATAAAAACGCACCAAATCCATACCGCATCGTGCACAATAGCGTTTTTCTTTTCCCTCTTGAAGTAAAATCGCCTCTTTTTCTGTAACTGCCTGAAAAGCTTTTTGCGGAACACTAGCACTCTTTTGTACGCCGCAGCTCGATAACAATAGTACCAATAATGACAAACCTATAAATTTAATCATTCTATTTCCTTAGTATTTTTATAATAATATCTCTAATGCATTACATTAGTGTAAAGTTATTGTATAAAAATTTACTTCAATCGGGCCATAAATGAATAAAAAAATAGTTCACTATACAAAAGAAATTATATTCTTTGTCATAACAATAACAGTATTGGCTAATATTGTCAGTTTCTATAAAAGCGGTGATTTAAATAAAAGCCCTTTAAATATAGTCAATATTACTCTTCTTGACAAGCAGGCATATATACTTCAGAAAAACAAACCTATACTCATTCATTTTTGGGCTTCTTGGTGCCCTACTTGTAAGCTTGAAGCTTCTAATATACAAAAGCTCTCTGAGCATTTTGAAGTACTTACTATCGCTGTTAAATCAGGAACAGATGCGGAGATAAAAAAATATTTAGATGAAAATAATTTTGATTTCAATGTCCTAAATGACAACAGCGGCTTTATTTCGAGTGAATTTAATATTGCTGCGTTTCCGACTACTTTCATTTACGATAAAGAGAAAAACTTGGCTTTTAGTGAAGTTGGCTATACAAGTACTTTTGGTCTGTGGCTTAGAATGTTGTGGGCTGGTTTTTAAGAGTGTTTTTTTTGAAAATGAAAGAAGAGTAAGTTACATAGATTTCTCTATGTAACTAGGTATAAAACTACGCTTTAAAGTTTACTGCGTACGCTTTATCTGAAAGTGGTACCCATGGACGTTTGATGTGTTGTGGACGGCGCTTGGTTGAATTGTCATCCAAACCGCGAGTCAACATATCTCTCCATCCTTGGTATACTTTGAAGTTATTGTCATAATTTGCATAAATATCACCTATTTTATCA
>JAHJFL010000024.1 GCA_018824795.1 bacterium
AGAGAAAAACTCGAAGGCATAACCGGAAGAAATCGCGACAGACAGATGGAACTCGCGCGTGAGATAGGTTTAGAAAACTTTGAAAGTCCAGGCGGTGGCTGTCTTTTAACAGATGAAAATTTTGCTAAAAAGATGGTTGATTTTATTAAACATGATACGTTTTTGGTAGAAGATATCCCTGTTATAAAATATGGACGCCATTTTCGTCTGCAAGATGGTGCAAAGCTTGTTGTGGGAAGAGACCAAGCCGACAATGCACATCTTGAAGCAGTAGAGAGTGAAAAATATATGCACATAAAAACACTTGGACTCAATGGTCCACACTCCCTTATCAGCAAAAACGCAACGCAAAAAGATTTGGATTTTGCTGCAAAGGCCATACTTACTTACTGCAAGATTACGCCAGAGACTGAGTATTCTGTGAGTTTTGATGAGAAGCCTATACAAGTCACTCCTTTTAATTCAAGAGAAGTGCTGAAGCC
The DNA here is from genome assembly GCA_018824795.1 of bacterium. The sequence goes on from JAHJFL010000024.1 coordinate 483, forward strand.
TTTTAGCGTTTTATAATATTTTTGCTATACTAAAGAAAAAAAGAGGGCTAGGGAATGGCTGGAATACATTTTAGTTTTGAAAATTTTGCTGAGTTGTTGCGTTTAAATATAGGGATTTCTGATAGGCTTGATGAGAATCGTGCTGAGAGTTTTACGATTTTGTATTGTGATTTTTCAGAGATACCTAAAGAGATTGTGGATGCGTCGCTCAAGCAGATACTTAGAGCTTCTGACTCTATAGTCAACCATGAGGGGGACTACTTTTTTGTGCTTCCTTATACAGACAAATATGGTGCAGAGATCGTCAAAAAAATGTTTGATGAGTTTTTTGCCAAATTTTTAAAAGCATTTCTTTTAAGTTATCCTGCAGATGGTGAAACACCGGAAGAAATTTTGAGTATGATGCAAGACTCCACAAGTATATTTCTAAAAAATGAACTCCACTGCCTTGATAGATTTTCTAAACATCTAGAGTAAAACCTTATTCTTTAAATTTATACTCTTTAGCACTTTTATAATAGGAGACAGCGTCTCCTATCTCTTTTTCTTTATAAATCTTTTTATCGCAAACATATCTGCACTTTATCTTCTCATTTTCACTGGTTATCTCATGTATCTTTAATCTTTTTGTTTCAAATGCAGACAAATCAAATCTCTGAGGCTTTGGAACGTCAAAAGGGCCTGCGGCAAATAAATACAATGGTAAAAGTAAATAGAGTAATATCTTCATAAATTCAATATCGACAAATGAAAAAAATAATGGAATACAATATGCTTAATTAAATAAAAAACCCTTCTTTTTCAAGGGTGTTTAGGAGAGCAAGATGATTTCATTTGACTTAAAATCTGAACCTAAAACAACATCGCCGTTGAGTTTGTCTACAAAAAAAGATGAGCCGAAACTCTCTTTTTCTGAGCTTTTAAAGGGTGTAAATACAAATAATGATAGTAAAATTGTGCAAAATGGTGCTTTGGTTTTATCTTTAAATGACAAACAAACGCAGCTCAAGCCAAGTACTAAAACAGTGACGAATATACCAAGTAAAGAGACTCTGAGTTCACTGCTTAAAGGAAGTGAAGTCACTAAAGTGGATGAGAAAAAAGCTCCTTTATTAAACAAAGAAACGGTTGAACTTAATCCTAAGTTGATGCAAAATTTGAGTGTGGCTGAGATTAAAACACTTATTAGTGATGCAAAAGTGTACTTGAAAGAGAAAATAGAGCAGAGTGACGGATATAAAAAATCGCAAATTAAAGAACTTCCGACTACCTTAAAAGGCTTGGCAGCAGTAGCAAAGAAGTTTAATATAGATGTTTCGAAAATAACGGTAGAAGAGTTGCAGGTAAAAACTGTTAAGACAGAATTGCCAAAACAAGAGCTGCCTGGCATTCAAGTTTCTAAAGAAACACCAAAAGACACTGCAAAAACGCAAACGCAAGTACTTAAAGAAGCTCTTAAAGCAGAAGAGCCAAAAGATGTGAAAACAGAAATAGCAGTTCACAAAGAGGCTGTTAAAACAGAATCAGTAAAAACACAAATGCAAGGTCTTAAAGAGGCTATTAGTGTTGATTTGCCTAAAGCTGATACGCTTTCACAGAGGGATAAAATAAGTCTCAAAGAGGAAGACACTTCGCTACTTAAGACAGATTTTAAAACAAAAATACCAAAAAATATTGAAGCACTACGTGTACATGAAACAAACAGTGAAGCACCAAAAGTTGAAGACAAAAAAACAGAGCAGATAAAACCGCTTACGCAACTCAAAGAAACACCACTTTTTAAAGCCCAAGAGAGAACTGAACATACTACAGAGCAATTTGTACAAACAAAACAGTTTAAAATAGAAGAAAAAACACCAAAACAAAAAGCAGATGAAACGCTTAAACTTCTTTTAAGAGGTGAAAAACCAACGCAAAGTACGCGAGTACTTACACCTGATTTTTCAGTGGCAACAGCTAAAGTATTGGCTTCTACTGCGCCTACCGAAGGAGCAAAATCTTTTGAGCAGCTTTTACGCGGTGAAGAAAAAGAGAATACAACTACGTCAAAACTTGATGGGCTTACTACACATAAAGCAGATAGTTTAGAGGTAAAACTAAATGAAGCAAAACAGATGATTAAGTATCTCTCAAGTGATGTAAAAACAGCAATTGAAGATTATAAATCACCTTTTACGAGAGTAAAAATACAGCTTAATCCTCAAAGATTGGGTGAAGTTGATTTGACTATAGTCCAGCGCGGTAAAAATCTTCATGTCAACATAAGCTCAAATAATACAGCGATTAATACTCTGGTAATGAACGCCAATGAGCTTAAAACGCAGTTGAACAATAATGGAATACAAAATGCTACATTAAATTTTAGTAACAACTCTCAAGGCGACAACTCCTCTTCTTTTGGAGGACAACAGCAGAGTAGACAAAATGAGCAAAAAGCGCGTGAAGAATATAATTATTTTGGCGAGGAAGAGGCAAATGAAGAGATTCTAAGCTCTCTTGAAATCGTCATTTCTCATTATGCATAATATCTGCCTTTGAAAAAGGCTAGCTTTAGTCGCCACAGCGGAGACAAGCGAAGTAAAAGGGACTTTGTTCCTTTTACGGACAATCAGATGAAGGTTTTCCTTCATTTTATAGAATAAAATTAAGGAATAAATTATGGCAATCACATCAACAGGCTTAAACGCAGCAACATCACCGGAATATGCAGCTGCAACGGTAGCAAAAGATAAGTCAATACTCAGTAAAGATGATTTTTTAACACTTCTTTTAGTTGAATTGCAACACCAAGATCCTACAGAACCTATGGACAGCGAAAAAATTCTCTCACAAACTTCCCAGCTTGCAACACTTGAATCAGCAGAAAATACAAATAAAGCACTGGAAGGTTTAGCTGCATCTTTGGGTGCCTCACAGCAATTTTCAACTATTGCAGCTATAGGTAAAACAGCAGATTTAGGTAGTGATGCTATTTCTTTGGACGAAGGTGCAAGCTCTACATTTGAAGTTTATTTTCCTTCAGCAATTCAGCAGGGAACTGTAGAAATTACAGATTTAGACGGAAAAATAGTGAAAAAACTTGATGTCGGAACAAACCCATCTGGTGTCTATCAGTTTACATGGGATGGAATAGACCAGAGTGGAAATAAGGCTGAGAGCGGAATTTATCGTGTAAATGCAAGCTACTCTGATCCTGATGGCAATACATTAAAAACAAGATTAGGCGCATACCCGATTGAATCGGTAAGATTTGAGAATGGAAGTACTCTTGTAAAAGTCGGCTCAAGTTATGTTCCGTTGGAAAATATAGTAGAAATTTACTAAAGGAGCAGATCATGATGACGCAAGCTTTTTATAGTGGAATTTCTGGAATTAGAACTAATTCTACAGGTATCAATGTTGTAACGGATAATCTGGCGAATATAAGTACCACCGGCTTTAAAGGATATGGCTTAGAATTTACCTCTCTCTTTGAGGAGAAAATAGCATCTATTGGAAAAAATGCACTTGACAGCAGTGTTGGCGTCGGCTCTCGAGTGCAAGCGACACCAATGATGCAAAAAACAGGCTCTCTTATTCTTGCAGACAGAAGCACAGACTTGGCCATAGACGGGGAAGGATGGTTTGGTGTTCAGGGAGCAAGCAAGCCAATCTATACACGTGATGGAACTTTTTCTTTTGATGCTAACGATGATTTGGTTACACTTGAGGGTCTTCATGTTCTTGGGACTATGGCGGGAAATATAAGTGCAAATGGCATTTTGACTGCCAAAGTAGATGAAACAAAATTAGGCAATGTAAACTCACAAGAGAAATTACGTTTTCCAAGTTCCTTAACATATCCGGTAGAACCAACTACAGAAGCTGCGTTTATTGGTAATGTTGGTGTTAATTCAGAAGCAATAACTATGGGTGCGAGTGTTATTGATTCACAAAGTAATCGAAATCAGCTAAAACTTGAATTTACAAAAAATCCAGTGCAAACACCTCCAGGAACACAGTGGAGCGTAACTGCCACGACACAAAGCTTAGATGGAACTACTGTATATGATACAAAAACAGGGAGTCTTGCTTTTAATGAATCAGGTGCTTTGGTTTCAAATACCCTTACATCTATAAACAATAACGGTACACCAATAAGTATAAGTTTAGGCAGCGGATATACCGGTGTAGTCTCTTTTGATACCCCAATAGTCTCCTCTTCAAGTTCTGCAAATGGAACTCTCGCCGGAGACTTGGTCGGGTATACAATCAATCAAAACGCAGATGTCATTGCTACATTTACCAATGGTAAGCAAAGCAGTGTCGGTAAAGTTGCAATTTTTCACTTTCAAAATGACCAAGGCTTAGAACGCTTAAACGGAACACGTTTTCAAGAGAGTTCAAATAGTGGCAGACCTATATTTTACACAGATGCTAACGGAGAGAATATTAACGGTTCGCAAGTTATGAACTTTAAATTAGAGAGTTCAAACTATGAGATGTCTATGGGTCTAACTGAGCTTATCATACTTCAGCGTGCATTCGATGCAAACTCAAAATCTATTACGACAGCAGATCAGATGATACAAAAAGCTCTGAATATGCATAAATAAAAGTTGGAACATTAAATGCTCCATATCTTTTACTAATAAAGTCTAGCTTTTTCAAGAAGCTAAGTAAAAGGAACAGGTTTCCTTTTTCGCATACTATAGGTAAAGGATATAAAATGTTAAAATCACTTTTCTCCGGCGTATCTGGACTGCAATCTCACCAAATTGCAATGGACGTTGAATCAAACAATATTGCCAATGTTAATACTGTGGGTTTTAAATACTCTCGTGCAAACTTTTCAGACCTTTTGGCTCAAACACAGGCTATTGCTACAGCTCCTCAAGGCCAGCTTGGTGGTAAAAACCCTGTGCAGGTAGGACTTGGTTCTACAGTCAGTTCCATGACGCGTATTTTCTCTCAGGGTTCTATTCAGAATTCTGATAAAAACACGGACGTTGCTATTCAAGGGGATGGTTTTTTCATTATCTCTCCAGATGGCGGTAATACTTATAAATACACACGTGCAGGGGACTTCAAGTTCGATGCGGGCGGAAACTTTGTAGATAATAACGGTTATATTGCTCAAGGCTGGTTGCGAGATTCTACAACAGGTAAAGTAGACTCAACGGCACCAATCACTAACATCAACATAGCTCCAGGACTCACAACACCGGCAAGTCCAACGGCAGAAGTTGTTCTCAAAGCCAACCTTAATTCAGGACCGCTTGTAGCAAGTTATTCTGCTGCGTATCCAATTTCATCGACAGCAACAAATGTAGAGCCTGCGGCAATAAACGCAACAGGTTATGCAGTTGATTCTGGTGATATCGGCGTTATGTTCAATGAAGTCGGTGAAGCTTTTTCACTGCAAAGTGGTCAGGGTATGTGGGCTTCATTTAGAAGTTCCATATTAACTGCACCTGCAGTGGTCACAGCAGGTAATTTAGATATAACTTTTAATGTTGATCCAGAGTTGAATATAACAGGGAATGCTGTAAATATTACGGCAACGGGTGGAGCAACGGCAGCAGAGAGTGCAAATATATTTGTTTCGGCAATTAATGCAAAAACTGCTATTACCGGGGTAAGCGCAGCTGTGAATTCACTTGGTGTAATGACACTAACAAATACAAATGCATCTGCTACATCATCACACAATGTTGATATTGTTGTGGGAGCAGGAGATACAAGTGGATTTGCTACTAATGCAGTTACCACGGCACATAGATATCTTTATGATCCTTCAGCATCTTTGAATATCTTAGGTGGAACAAAAACTTTCACAAGTATGGCAGATTTGAGAAGTTATATGCAAACTGAAGCACGTGAACAAGGTGCTCCAGGCGGTGGTACGAATGGTATTACCATAGAAGTTAACAGTGCCGGAAAGTTTGTAGTGCAAAACAGTACAAACACCGGTGATGATTATGATATGAATCTTAGAATTACTTCTTATACAAATCAGACAACGGGAAGTATTGTCCCTGAAAACACTCGATTTGTTAGAAATATGGAAGCCCTCAATGCAGCTATTCCGTCTGGAAGTGCGGGTAAAGCCTTGTCACAAAGTTTTAATGCGGCAACACACTCTAGTTCTATAGATATTTTTGATTCACTCGGTTCAAAGCATACTCTAAGAATGGAGTTTAGAAAAACTGCGGTTGACTTAACGACAGGTAGTACATGGAGTATGGTTGTAAATGTACCAAATCCAGCGGTAATCAGTACTTTGGATCCAGTAAATGAACTCTCCGGTTCTATCCGTTTTAATAACGATGGTTCTCTTGCAACGTATGACCCGCAAACAATTTCATTTTCAGGAAACAATGGTTCATCACCAAACCAGCAAGTAAGTTTGAGTCTTGGTACTGCAAATGCCTTTGATGGTATGACAAGTTTTGACTCTCGTTCAGCTACTTCAGGTATTAGCCAAGATGGTTTTACAGGCGGAGATTTAGTTGGTATTAGAATTGACCAGAGCGGTACTTTAGTTGGTTCATTCTCAAACGGACGTTCTTTTGGTTTGGCTCAGATTGCTATGGCGAAATTTACAAACAACGAGGGTCTCTCAACAGAAGGCGGGAATGTTTACATTCAAACATCAAACTCTGGTGACCCTATTATTGGTACGGCAGCGACTGCAGGACGTGGATTCATTCAAAGTTCGGCGCTTGAAGCTTCAAACGTCGACCTCTCTCGTGCCCTCACACAGCTGATTATTATTCAGCGTGGTTTCCAGGCGAATGGTAAAACTATTACTACTTCAGACCAGTTACTTCAAACA
>JAHJFL010000129.1 GCA_018824795.1 bacterium
GAAATACTCTTTGCTTTTAATCGCATTTTTAAGTGCGACTTCAGTGATGGCAGATGAAACTCCAACAAGTAATATCATCATCAATTGTGAAAATGCGCAAAAAGGTACAGCATGCCAAGAAGCTCAAGCTAAAATCAATCCAATGAATTCTGACATGAGCACTGAAAATGAACCAAAAGAAGATTTTCTGGCAAAGGGTTCTGTTGCACGTATTAGTGTCATAGGACAAGGCGTTGCCCCTATGAACACATCTTCTCCAGCACAAGCTTATGCACTTGCAAAACGTGCGGCAACGGCGGATGCATACAGACTTTTAGCTGAAAAAGTTAAAGGTGTAAGAATTGATGGTCAAGATTTAGTGAAAAACATGATGGTTCAACGTTCAACAGTTCGTACAACTGTTCAGGCAATGGTTAAAAATGCAAATGTTGTTGAAACAACTTTTAAAGAGGGTTTATGCGAAGTAGAGATGGAAATCGTACTAGCGCACTCTCAATTTTCAAATTAATTCTTTTTTTTTATTCACTTGCACTCAGTGCAAGTGAATACCTCATTTCTTATCGTTATGTCGTAAAAGATGCTATTCTTTACAATGAAAAACTAGACATCTCAAAATCTATGCATAAATGTCTCGGAAACCCACTCACTCCTCTCTTATTAGAAAATGACGGAAATTATAATCTCAAAGAGATAATTTCTCAAAATGAAGAAGAATTTTCATCTTATTTACACCAACTTGGACTCAATGTAAAACATTCAGAATTCAACTTGAACCAGCAAAACAGTTCAACTACCATACTAACACTCAAAACAACCTGTTTCAAAGTCGATTTTAATGATAATTTCGTTAGAATTGCACCTTTAAAATAAGGTTGTTGCGTAGTGAAAATTGCTATAGTTGAAGACGATATCAACATGAGAAAATCTCTTGAAATTGCTATGAGTGATTATCAGGAATTTGAAATAAAGACTTTTAAGAATGCAAAAGATGCGCTTAAGTGTCTTGATGAGAGCTTTGATTTAGTTATAACAGATATCAACATGCCAGGTATGGACGGTATAGAATTTGTAAAAACTCTCGGCAGTCGTTTTGAAGTCATAATAATGACGGGAAACGCAACGCTTGGACGTGCAATAGAGTCTATTCAACTTGGTGTAAAAGATTTTCTTCTCAAGCCATTTGATGTGGATACCTTAATAAATGCTATCAGACGTGAAGACAAAATTCAAAAAGTCAAGAAAACAGTAATAAATGAAGAGAAAAAAACGACAGGATTTTTGGGAACTTCACAAGTACTTGAAGCTATTTTAAAAATTATAGACAAAGCTTCAAAAACTGATGCAAGCATACTTTTACTTGGAGAGAGCGGTGTTGGAAAAGAGGTTTTTGCTTCTTACATTCATAACAACTCTCCAAGAGCAAAGAAACCGTTTGTTGCTATCAATATGGCTGCTCTTCCTGAAAACCTTATTGAAAGTGAACTTTTTGGTTTTGAAAAAGGTGCGTTTACAGATGCAAGTGAAGCAAAAGCTGGGCAATTTGAACTGGCAAATGGCGGTACTCTTTTTTTAGATGAAATAGGTGAAATGCCATATAGTGTTCAGGCGAAGCTTCTTCGTGCTTTGCAGGAAAAAGAGATTCGTCGTCTTGGTTCATCGAAATCTATTAAAATTGACATTCGTGTTGTCTCGGCAACAAACGCCAATCTTGAGGCAAAAATAAAAAATGGTGAATTTAGAGAAGATTTATACTATAGACTCAATACTATTCCTGTTCACATACCAGCTTTGCGAGAAAGAAAAGAAGAGATACTGCAAATAGCAAACGCTATGTGTGCACAAAACTCAAAAAAGTACGGATTTGAGGAAAAAAGTTTTTCACAAGAGGCACAAGAACAGCTCTTAGCATACAAATGGCCAGGTAATATACGAGAATTACTCTCTGTAGTTGAGCGAGCCGTTATTTTAAGTGAAACAAATGAGATAAAAGCCCAAGAGCTTTTTTTACAAAATAAAATCTAGGAGATGGAATGAAGAAATATAATGTAGCGGTTGTCGGAGCGAATGGAGCAGTTGGAGAAGAGATTTTAGCAGTTCTCTCAGAGATAGATTTTCCACTTGGAAAATTGGTGCCATTGGCTAGTGCAAGAAGTTTGGGTAAGAGTGTTGAATTCAACGGTCAGAATTTACCAATCATAGAACTAACCCATGATATTTTTGAAAAAGAAGAGATAGATATAGCTCTTTTTAGTGCTGGAGGAAGTGTTAGTGCTGAATTTGCACCTTCTGCAGTTGCAGCAGGAGCCGTCGTTATTGACAATACTTCACACTTTAGAATGCAAGAAAATGTTCCTTTAGTTGTTCCTGAAGTAAATCCTGAAGATATTACAAAGTGGAGAGACACCGGAATTATTGCTAATCCAAACTGTTCAACTATTCAAATGGTTCAAGCGCTGAAACCTCTTGACCTTGCTTATGATTTAATCCGTGTAGATGTATCAACATACCAAGCAACTTCAGGTGCTGGAAAATCAGCTATGGAAGAGCTGGTAACACAAATGCAAGATTTCTTTGCGTTTAAACTTGACGAATCAGAACACAAATCATTTAAACATCAGATTGCTTTAAATGTTATTCCTCAAATAGATGTATTTACAGATAACGGATACACAAAAGAAGAGATGAAGATGGTGAACGAAACAACAAAAATTATGCACAAAAAGATTCCTTTAAGTGCTACATGTGTTCGTGTACCGACACTTCGCGGACATGCAGAAGCACTTACGCTTACTTTTAAAAATGACGTCAGCGCAGATGCTGTAAGAGATATTTTAAGTAAAGCTCCAAATATTATAATTCTTGATAAACCATCTGAATCACTCTACCCTATGCCTGCAATTTGTATGGATATGAATGAAACTTTTGTAGGACGTATCAGAAATGACACATTTGCAAAAAACATCATCCATATGTTTGTAGTTGCAGATAACCTTAGAGTCGGTGCAGCTACAAACGCAGTGAGAATCGCTCAAAAATGGGTTGAAATGGAAGGAGAGAAATAATGATAGAAAAAATCTTTGAAAATACTCTTTGGAGTTCAAGGTTTATCATTATACTTGCTGTAGTATTTGGTCTTATTGGGGCTGTTCTTCTTTTTGCTGTTGCAAGTTTTGATATCTATGATACTGCAAAATTTGTTATCAATGTTTATCTTACACATGCTCACCCAGAAAATTTTCATGAAGATGTAGTCGGCGGAATTATCGGTGCTGTTGATTTATATCTTATTGGCGTGGTAATGCTTCTTTTTTCTTTTGGTTTATATGAGCTGTTTATTTCCGACATTGATGTAGCAAAAGATGCTAACGGAAACGAAAACCAGCTTTTAGCTATTCACTCCTTGGACCAGCTCAAAGATAAAATATCAAAAGTAATTGTAATGGTTTTGGTTGTAGGATTTTTTCAAAAAGTTGGACATACAGATTATAACGGAGCACTAGATTTATTTTACCTGGCGCTCTCTATCACTGCTGTTGCTGTGGGTTTATATTTTCTTGGTAAAGTTGGTAAAGCACATTAATTAAAATCTTTAACTTTTACAATACAAAGTTAAAGAAAACACTAAAAAACTCAATAAAAAGGTATGAGATGAGTAAAATATTTGTAGATGCATGTTTTGGGAAAGAAACGCCATATACTCCTGTATGGATGATGAGACAGGCAGGCCGTTACCTTCCAGAGTATATGGCAGTGAGAGCAGAGGC
>JAHJFL010000130.1 GCA_018824795.1 bacterium
AGCAGTAAGAGTTGCCCGTGAACACAAAGAAAGACTCTCCAAAATGCTACTTGAACGTAATTTAGTTCGTATAGATGCCGCTACTCTGGAAAAATACTTAGAACTTTATGCCAATGACGACTCTATCTCATTAAGTGATTTACAATATAAAGCCATCAATAAACTCTTTGAAATTGGTTTCAAACATGGATTTTATGATACTATGACACAAATAGAAGATTACCTTATCCCTACAGAGTACACAAAACTTAGGAATTCATAAATGGAAGCAAAACTGATAGCCCTTGGTGTCGAAACTTTTAAAATTGCTCTCATCTTAGCATTGCCAGGTCTTTTAACCGGAATGTTTATTGGTTTGGCAGTGAGTATATTTCAGGCCACAACCCAAATAAATGAGATGACGCTTTCATTTATTCCCAAAATTATTGCTGTTGTCATTGTCATAGTTTTAACTATGCCTTGGATGCTTAACTCTATGACCGACTTCTCAGTCAATATTCTCAACATGATTCCGACTTTCGTAGAGTAATGCAAACAAAAAAAGTAGATTTTTCCAAATTCTCTTCTATGAGGATTGGTCAAACTTTAGATATTCCTCTTTTGGAGGAGTGCTACTCTTATTCAAATCAATACTATATTATAGGCGCATGCAACAACGTGCTCATCGGTACTCAACCACCAAAACTTATAATGCTTGGTAAAAAATACGATTACATCAAAATCGAAGATAATGTATTAAAAATAGGAGCTGCGACTCCATCAGGGAAAGTTGCTTCCTTTTGTAAAAAAAATAATATCGCAAACTTTGAATTTCTCTCTCATCTACCTGGGAAAATGGGTGGTTTAGTCTATATGAATGCAGGATTAAAAGAGTATGAAATTTTTAATCATATTATCTCTATTCAAACATGTTCGGGGTATAAACGCAAAGAAGAGATACAATTTGGCTATAGATATACAAACATTTACGAGCCAATTCTTGAAGTAAGTCTCGCTCTTTCTTATGGTTTTAATGAAGAGAAAGTTGCAATGTTTAAGAAAATGCGTTCCAACCAACCTTCAACTCCAAGTGCTGGAAGCTGTTTTAAAAATCCAGAGAATGATTATGCCGGAAGACTCATTGAAGCTGTTGGACTTAAAGGTTTAAGAGTTGGTGATATGGAGTTTAGTACAGAACATGCAAACTTTTTAGTCAACTATAAAGATGGAACGTTTGAAGACGCAATATACCTCATTCAAGAAGCACAAAAAAGAGTTTTTGAGAAGTTTAATATTTGGCTGGAATGTGAAGTAGCTGTTTTGGATGAGAGATATATGGGAGCAGATTCGCCTTTACTTAAGGCAAATCACTCACACTAGAAACGCAACATTACTCCTACATACATTCCCGAAAAATCTACATTCATAGCCGATTTTACATCACTACTAGAGATATCTATTTTTTGTACTCTATATCCAACTTCTAAAGCAGGCTGTATAGTAGGAATAAAACCGAGAGTGTAATCAACTTTAGCGCGGATATCTGAAACAGTTGAACCATCATATGTAACATATTTTACATCTGCTTCAAGACCAATATTTGTTTTAGGAATCTCTACTCTAGCTCGCATGTAGGCTAAAGGAATAATTATAGTTTGTGTATCACTATAGTTTTGATTTACACTTAAGCCCATGGTTACATCTTGTGCTTTGTAATCAAGACTGACAACTTTCAAATCAAGGCCTAAATCAAGCGTTATCCATGCAGCGTTATCAAGAATGTTATAGTAAGGAATGACATCAAATTGCGTCATTTTTAGTGAGGTTTTACTATCAGATGCCGTAAAGTCTTCAAAAGTTCCACTTGCAATACCTGTACTGTCTATATTTACATATTCAAGTCTTAAATTTGGCAGAACAGGAATTGGATGCTTAATCAGCATCCAAATATAATTATTGTTCTCTTCCTTTTCATTGACTACATCACTTCCGTTTGCACCGCTCTCTGTATATGTAATATCACCTTTTGGCGTTTGCATCCAAACACCGGCACCCATTTCTACTTTACTCAAATCCGCGCTCACAATTGTTGTTAATATAGCTGTAGAAAGTATTGTAGTTAAGATTTTTTTCATAATTTTCTCCAAAATAAACTGAGAATATTATATCAAACGAACTGTAGATGTTGCTGAATGTATGTTTGTAAAAATACTATTTAGGACATAATGCCTAAATAGTAAAAAGGGGGAAATGAATAAGCTATAAAAGCTTAGAGAAATCTAATCGTCAAGGAGAGTTAACGATTAGATGGATGAAACTTTTAAAAAGAATTATTTAACCGCAGCTAAAGCAGCTTCGTAGTTTGGCTCTTCAGTGATTTCAGGAACGATTTCTTTGTAAGTTACAATTCCTTCTTCATTTACAGCAAAAATAGCTCTACAAGTTACACCAGCAAGTACAGAACCACCTAAAAGTACACCGTAAGCGTTTGCGAAATCTTTGTTTCTGAAATCTGAAGTTACTGTTAAGTTAGTAATACCTTCAGCTTGACAAAAACGACCAGCAGCAAATGGAAGGTCAAGAGAAACGATAGTTGGTTTAACACCTTCTAAAGAAGCAGCTTTTGCATTGAAGTTACGAGTTTCAGCAGCACATACACCTGTATCTAATGAAGGAACAACAATAATAAGTTGTTTGTGACCTTGAGCTCCACCAACTACTACATCACCTAAACCATCTGAGTTTACAACAGTAACTGATGGTGCTTTGTCACCTACATTTACTTGATTTCCTAATAATTCTACGTCTGTACCTTTGAATTTTGTAGTTGCCATTTTGGCTCCTTGTGTTTGATTTATTTATTTATGGCAGAAGTATATTTGAAATCGGATAATTATTGTCTTATTTATAAAAAGAGTCTTCTTATATAAGCTATATTTAAGCTTAAATGTTACTTCTTGGCGCTATTTCTAAGTCATCCAAACTATGAAACATTTCTCTCTTATACATCTCTATGGCCACTCTTCCTATCATGGCAGCATTGTCTGAACAGTACTTTAATTCACTCAATAGCAACTTTGCACCATAAGGCTTGAGTAACTCTTCTATATGCCCGCGTAAATAAATATTTGCACTGGCACCTCCGACTATGGCGAATGTTTTGGGCGCAGAAATTTCAAAATACTTTTTGAGCTTCTTTATAATATGCATCGTTGCTATGTGTTCAAACGAAGCGGCAATATCTGAATAACCTTGCTTATCTGTACCCTCAACCGCAAGTCTCACTGCGTTTTTAAGTCCAGAATAAGAAAACGCAAGCAAAGATGATTGTCTCCCTTGCAGAGGAATGGTAAAGTCATATTTTTTTCTATCACCATTTTTTGCAAGTTCTTGTATAGCCGGTCCGCCCGGATAACCAAGCCCCATCATTTTGGCAACTTTATCAAAACTCTCTCCAAAACTGTCATCCATACTTTTAGCTACAGTTTTAATCTCACTTAGAGAGCTTACTTCCATTACCTGTGTGTGTCCACCTGAAACCAAAAGAACCGTAAGTGGAAAAACTGTCTCTTTTTCTATAAACAAAGAGTATATATGTCCAATCAAATGATTCACTCCAATAAGAGGAATATCAAGAGCAACAGAGATGGCCTTTGCCATTGTCACACC
>JAHJFL010000131.1 GCA_018824795.1 bacterium
ATCAACCATCTTTTTAGCAAAATTTTCATCTGTTAAAAGACAGCCACCGCCTGGACTTTCAAAGTTTTCTAAACCTATCTCACGCGCGAGTTCCATCTGTCTGTCGCGATTTCTTCCGGTTATGCCTTCGAGTTTTTCTCTGTCTACCCAGCCATTTTCTTCAGCAATTGTCGGTTTAAGCATTTTTGCACTCATAGGACGCAACAAAAGTCCGTCACAGTTGCTCTCATCCAAAACTGTCTGAAGAGCATCTTTATTTTGGCTCATAGGACGTTGCCCCATAACTTCACCGCTCAGTAAAAAACTCGCACCTTCGACTTCCATAATGCGTTTTGCAACAGCAAACATTTTCGCATGACAGTCAATACATGGATTGAAGTTTTTTCCATAACCGTACTTCGGGTCAAAAAGAACATCTTGAAGATACTCACTTTGAATATCTATAATGCGAAGCTCTGCTCCAACCTGATCACACATGCTTTGCATATGTTCCAATCTGTCTTTTGTACTTCCAAAACCAGTATTTATGTTGACCGCAAGAACTTCTATTCCTTGGTCTATAATGAGCTTCATGGCTAGAGTCGAGTCGAGTCCGCCGCTAAAAAGTGCTATTGCTTTCATATCAATTCCTTGTTAAGGCACAGGAGCTGAATCCAAAGAAACAGCCAGGTCACCTAAAATTATCTTGCAATTTTAGCAAACTAAGCTTGTCTCAATATAATTTAAAATGATACGAGCTCGCCTTTTCTAAGGCTTGCAATTTTTCCCCGCAGTTTTCTGATGAGAAAAGCCTTCTCTTCAAAAGAGACACTGCTCTGGGTATTTATCTTTTTTAATTCCCGCTCATAATACTTTGTCAAAAAAATTAAAAGCTCTTGCTTGAGTGCTTCTTCGTCTTTGAGTGAATTGATTGTGTCATCCACCAAAATTGCCATAAGCTCCGGTGCATCTTTTTGCCCACTAAGAGCCTGCGAAAATTCTCTTGAATGAAACGCAAGCAGTGAAGGGTCAAGCACATCTAAAACCTGATCTATAAAATTCGGATGCTCCAACACAGTTTTAACAAGGGAGAGTTCCCACATATCTTTATGGAGATTTTTTTGTGTTAGCGGATTGTTTTGGTTGTTAGTGTTTGTGTTTTGCTTGTTTGTTACACTCAAAAAAGAAGGGCTGATGCCTAAACGCGAGGCCAAATAAGGTTTGTACTCTTCTTGCAACAGAGGTGAGAGATTTTTCAAATACGCCGTTGCCTCATTCATAGCAGACTCTTTAGCTTTTGGGTCATTAAGATTATAAAGTGAAAGTATCTCATCTATAACAAACTGTATAAAAACCTGAGGTTTTCTAAAAATATTTGAAAGTTCCTCAACGGCTCCATTTTTTACCATATCTGCAGGGTCAAGTCCACCGTCAAAAATAACTACACCACCGTCAAAACCAGAAGCACTTAAAAGTCTTGCAGCTTTTAAAGCTGCAGCACGTCCGGGAGCATCTCCATCATAAGCCATAATAACTTTTGGTTCGCCTTTTCGAAGTAGTGGCAAATGCTCAGGCGTTAAAGCTGTCCCCAAAGTTGCTACTGCGTTTGTAAAGCCTGCTTGATGAAGCATAATAACGTCAAGATAACCCTCTGTTATGATGATCTCTTTTTGTTTGTAAATGTCCTGTCTAGCATGGTGGTAAGCATAGAGTAAACGCGACTTGTTAAAGATTGGCGTCTCAGGAGAGTTTACATATTTGGCCTGATGTCCCGTGATGGTTCTCCCGCCAAAACCGACAATACTTGCGTTTGTAGAGTGAATAGGAAATGTAATTCTCTCTATAAAGCGGGCAAAATTTCTTCCGCCGTCGTAACCTATAACACCCAAAGATACGGCTTCACTCAAAGGAAACATTTGTGATTTTATAAAGTTGATGGTTGCGTTTGATTCAGGTGCGTAGCCTATGCCAAACTTTTCAATACTGCTCTCATATATACCTCGCTCTTTGAGGTAAGCGGTTGCATTTGCATTGGAGTCCAAAAGACTTTGGTACCATTCATTCACTTTTTCCATGAGCTGTGAACGTGGCTTTGAGTTTTTATTGTCCGTATAAGCGAGTGAAAAATTATAAGTAGCAGCAAGCTTTTCAAGTGCTTCTGGGTAGTTGAGCTTTTCATATTCCATCACAAAACGCAGACTGTCTCCACCGGCCCCACAGCCAAAACAGTGGTAAATCTGCTTTGATGGGCTTACAACGAAAGAGCCCGTTTTTTCATCATGAAAAGGACAAGGCGCTTTAAAATTTGCTCCAGCTTTTTTGAGTTCAATGTATGAGCCTACAACATCAACAATATCAAGTCGTGCTTTTAAAGCCTCTATGGAGTCTTGGGTAATCATAAGCTGATTATACCCCTAACTCTATTAAATGATAATTTCCAAATTAAATTTATATAAAAAATATGGTACAATTCCGCTTCGACAAATTTTAAAGAAAGTGGGTGATGTGATATGCCAGGTATTATACTACGTAGTGATGATAATTTTGATGCATCTTACCGCCGTTTCAAGAAGCAGACTGACCGTAACTTAATCGTTACTGAAGCTCGTGCGAGACGTTTCCATGAAACTGAAACTGAAAAGCGTAAGAAGTTCAAAATAGCATCTCGTAAAAAAATGCTAAAACGTCTTTATATGATGAGACGTTACGAATCACGCCTATAGTAACTAAAGCCTTCGGGCTTTAGCTATTTC
>JAHJFL010000025.1 GCA_018824795.1 bacterium
AATGAAGGTAAAGCTATCGCTGGCGGCGCTGTTAAAGATGTTGCTGAAGAAATGGAAGCACAAGTAGAAGAGACAGAGGAAGTATAATTATGGCAGAAATTACAGCAGCAATGGTTAAAGAGTTGCGTACAGCAACTGATGCACCTATGATGGATTGTAAAAAAGTTCTAGTTGAAGCTGATGGAGACATGGCTAAAGCTACTGAACTTTTAAAAGAAAGAGGTATTGCAAAAGCAGCTAAAAAAGCTGACAGAGTTGCAGCTGAAGGTCTTGCAGGGATTAAAATCGCTGATGACTTTTCAAAAGCTACTGTTGTTGAGATTAACTCTGAAACTGACTTCGTTGCAAAAAATGAAGGTTTTCAGAATTTAGTTGCGCAAACTGTAGAAGAAATTTATAACGCTCAACCGGCAGATGTTGAAACTTTAAACAATAGCGCGTTTGGTACTAAGTTTAAAGAAGCTGTTGCAAAAATCGGTGAGAAAATTGAAGTACGTCGTTTTGGTACACTTGAAGCTGATGCTACAACTGCACTTAACGGTTACATTCACTCAAACAACCGTATAGCTGTTGTTGTAAGTGCTCAATGTGACAGTGCTAAAACTGCTGAAGCTATGAGAGATGTTATGAAACAAGTAGCAATGCATGCATCTGCTATGAAACCTACAACTCTTAGCTACAAAGATTTTGATGCTGAGTATGTTCAATCTGAGACAATCGGTAGAATCGAAGTTATCAAAAAAGAGAACGAAGAACTTGCTCGTTTGAAAAAACCTCTTAAAAATGTACCTCAGTACATCTCTATGAGTCAATTAACTGAAGAAGTTTTAGCAAAAGCTGAAGCGGACATCAAAGCTGAATTAACAGCTCAGGGTAAACCTGAAAAAATTTGGGACAAAATTGTTCCTGGATCTTTAGCACGTTTTATCGATGATAATACTACTTTAGATAAAGAACAAGCTCTGCTTGACCAAACTTATGTATTAAATGATAAGTTTACAGTAGCGCAAGCTGTTGAAGAAGCTGCAAAAGCTCTTGGTGGAACAGCTGTAATTACTAACTTCATTCGTCTTGAAGTTGGTGAGGGAATAGAGAAAGTCGTAGACGACTTTGCTGCAGAAGTTGCAGCACAAATGAGTTAAGGATTTTTCCTTAACTCTCCCCTGAATCTCACATTGAAAATAAATAAAATTATTATTATAGGCGGCGGATATGCCGGTATTAGAGCTCTTGAACATTTAAGTAAAGACAAATCTAATGAAATAACTCTTTTTGACTCCCACTCTTACCATTATATGCAAACAGGGGTGTATGACTTCATTGCAAATGAAAATGATTTTTCTAAAATTACTGTAGATCTTTTTACACTTTGTGCCGGTTTTGGACCAAAAGTTACTTTTTATAAAGAAAAAGTACTTGATGTAAATTTTGATTCTAAAAAAGTTCTAACTGAGACTCAAAGTTATGAATATGACTATGTTATAGTAGCTGTTGGCTCACGAACAAAGTTTTTTGACTCTATTACAGGGCTAAAAAAGTATGCTCATGGAATTAAAGCGCTTCATAAAGCTCTCTATTTTAAACAAAAATTTGAACTTTCTCTTTTTACTAAAATTGAAGAAGAAGGGACATATTGTAGTCCTATAAATATTATTATTGCCGGGGCGGGTCTCAGCGGTGTAGAAGTTGCAGCACAGATGGCCTCTTTCTCAAGAGATTTTTATAAGCAGAATAATTTTTTATGCAGAAAATTAAATATAGTTCTCATAGATGCATATGAGAAAATTTTACCGGGTGTAGATGAAGTCTTAGTGGATGCATCTATTAAACGTCTGCAAGAACTTGAAGTCATTATTAAAGACGGCAGAAAAGTTATTGAAGTTACACAAGATAGCGTCCATCTCAGCAGTGGGGAAATTTTACCGGTAGATTTTATGATTTTTACCGGCGGAATAGAGCCAAAAGATTTAGTTTACAACCTTCAGGTACCTAAAGACGTAAGAAAACACATAATCATTAACGAATATTTACAAATAGAAGGTTATAAAAACGCTTATGCTGTAGGGGATTGCAGCGCGATTTATGATGGTGAACACTTGATTGCACCAACTGCAGATGTCGCTGAACAAATGGCAGAGTTATGTGCAAAAAATATAACAAATACGCTTAAGAACAAAGAACTGATAAAGCACAAAATAAAATCTCGCGGTATGTTAATAGCCCTTGGCAGAAGATATGCAGTGGGAAAAATTTTTGGAATGTATGTCGGCGGGTATTTTGGATATATACTTAAAAAAATTATTGAAAATGTTTACTCAAAAAGACTTTTTATGCGTTCAAGAAGAGGAAGTAAGAAGATATTTGGTGACTAAATTGAGATATAATCACTCTATGAATTTATTATCTGCAAAAAATATATCGCATACTTTTGAATATGAGCTTTTTAGTGATGTTAGTTTAGAGCTTGATGCTAGAGACTCTATCGCAATCATTGGGGCAAGTGGAAGTGGCAAGTCCACTCTCTTGCATATCTTGTCTACTCTTTTAAAAGCCGACAATGGCTCTGTATCACTCTTAGGGGAAGATACATCATCTCTTAAAGAGAAAAGACTTTCTCAAATTAAACGTGAATCACTTGGGCTTGTTTTTCAATCGCATTACCTTTTCAAAGGCTTTAGCGCTTATGAAAATTTGGAAGTTGCAGCAATTTTGTCTGAGCAAAAAATAGAAGAGCCGCTCTTAGATAAGCTGGGCATCGCTGCTTGTATAAAGCAAAAAGTTACGGAACTCTCCGGCGGACAGCAGCAACGCGTTTCGATAGCAAGAGTTTTGACCAAAAAGCCCCGTATTATATTTGCCGATGAGCCAACGGGCAATCTGGATAAAAAAACGGCGAGTGAAGTTATGCATCTTTTTTTTGAATATATTGAAGCAAACGCAGCAGGTATGGTCTTAGTGACGCATGATGAAACGCTTGCCTTTATGTGCAAAAAAGTTTATAGACTTGAAAACAAAAAGCTAGAGATGCTGAAATGATTTTTTTTCAAAAGGCCTGAAAGCCATGATAAGCTGGGCCCAAGTGTTTACCGAAAGTTACATGGTTGGATTTATCTTACTCTTCTTTCGTATGGCAGCTCTTTTTATAGCGACTCCAATTTTTACACACCAAAATATTCCAATTTCTATCAAAGCAGCAATGGCCTTTTTCTTTGCTATATTTTTCTACCCTTCAATGCCTGCATTAAGTATTGAGATAACTGTCCCTACAATCATCATAGCGATACTTGGAGAGATAATGTTTGGCTTGGCTATTGGCCTTATACTTCTCCTGGCCTATAATGTTATTACTTTTGCCGGGGGACAAATATCTTTCATGATGGGTTTTTCACTTGCAAGTGCAATAGACCCTCAATCGGGCGTTTCTATGCCTATCATCTCTCAGTTTTTATCGTTACTGGGGCTAATGATACTTCTGGCAATAGACATGCACCATTGGATACTGCTTTTTATTGACGGCTCTTTAAGTGCAATTCCCCTTGGGGGATTCCTTATGAGTAAAAACTTGTTTGATTATCTTATGCATGCAACTGCAAACATGTTTTTAGTAGGCTTTATGATAGCGTTTCCAATAATAGCACTCACTTGGCTTTCTGATATTATATTTGGAATGCTTATGAAAACTATGCCGCAATTTAACCTTTTGGTTATTGGTTTTCCAATTAAGATTATGGTTTCTTTTGCGGTAATTATTACAACTTTGACCGCTACAATGCTTATTTTAAAAACACAAATGCAAGATGCGTTTAACGCATTGGGAATGTTTTTTTAAGTTCAAGTATTGCTACACAATACTTATTTAGGTACAATAATGTCAAAAGAGCCGCATAAGGAAGAGAAGTGAAAATACTACTTTTAAATGATAATCCAGTAGTTAGTAAATTAGTTACATTGAGTTCACAAAAAACTTCAGATGAGCTGGAAACGGTGCACTCGGTCGAAGAAGTTAATGGCGGACAATATGACTTACTTGTAATTGATGATGCTCTCTATAGTGAAGGCTTATTAGATGAATTAAAAGCAAAAATAAATTTTACTAAATCTTTATTTATTATGGCTAAGAACACTCAGCTTCCTGAAGGCTTTACAAATACTATTAAAAAACCTTTTTTACCTACAGATTTAGTAGAACTTTTTTCTTTTTTAAATAAAGAAGTAAATGAAGTCGATGGAAAGCAGAGTACTGATGAATTCTCAATTTTAGATGAGCCGTTGAGTGAGAATTTAATGGAAGAGTTTAGCCTAGATGATGATTTGGAAGAGTTAGAAGGTTTGGATGATATTCTAGATGGAGACGAACTGGATGAACTTGAAGGTTTTGATGAGATAGATGCAACTCAAAACCTTAGTTTAGATGAGCATGAAGAATTGAATCTAGAGGATGACATTGACTTCAATGATGAAGAGTTAAATCTAGATGGTGAATTAAATTTGGATGATAGTGAAAATTTTAGTCTTGAAGATGACCTGATTTTAGATGACAATGAAGATTTTAATCTTGAGGAAGATGAATCTACTGATGGCGTTTTAGACAA
This sequence comes from bacterium, assembly GCA_018824795.1. The sequence goes on from JAHJFL010000025.1 coordinate 4,593, forward strand.
AGATGAACTTCAAGAAGTTCAAGATCTTTTAGATGATACGGAAGAAGAACAGGATGAGCTGGATATTGCTCTTGATGATTTGGATGACGCAGACGAGGATACTTTTGATATAGCGAACGATATTATAATGGATGAAAAAATATCAGACGAGAGTAGCACTGATGTCGAAGAAGAGTTGGAAGATTTTACTCTTGAAGATGAATTACTAGAAGACGATGAAATTTCAGAAAATGATGAGGCTGATTTAGATGATGAAGCTAGTTTTGGGGATGAGCTTTTAGAACTCGAAGATGAGTCATTGAAAGAAGAATTAACTGAAGATGTTTTAGACGAAGAAATTGACGAGGAAGAACTCGAAGCTAAAATAGAAGAGGCAATGTCTGAGTTAAGCGAAGAAGATTTAGAAGAAGAGATAGAACTTGATGATGAAATTGCACAGATACCTGAAGATGATTTAAAAGATGAATCAGATGCCTTTGCATCTCTTAGCCAAAGAGAGTTAAAACTTGCAGTGGGTGAAGAAGTAGAAGAAATTTCTCAAGACGATGAGAATCTTCATGAATCTGAAGTAGAAGTCCAAGATGAGTTAGAAGACTTTGAAGACGAGCCTGAAGAAATAAAGATAGATACCGAAGAAGAAGCTGATGAAGAAGAGAGTGAAAACGAGGGTCTTGAAGCTCTTAAAAATCTTTTAGCAGCTTTGAGCGATAAAAAAGTGGCTGCTTCTCTTAAAGGTATGAAAATTAATATCAACATCACTCTTGGTGACAAATAATGAAGAAAAATGGGGTAGTCTTGGTTCTTTCAGGTCCAAGCGGTGCAGGAAAAAGTTCTCTTATCAATAAAATTTCTGATGAAATCGGAGATTATTATTTTTCTATTTCTACGACAACGCGTCCTATAAGAGCTGGAGAGCAAGAGGGTGTACATTATCATTTTGTAACTCAGGAAGAGTTTAAAAAAGATATTGATGAGAACCATTTTTTAGAGTATGCTCTTGTGCATGGAAATTATTATGGGACATCGATTAAGCCTGTTAGAAAAGCTTTAGAAGAGGGTAAACTTGTAATTTTTGACATAGATGTTCAAGGGAATACCGCTGTAAACAATCGTTTGGGAGATATCACCACTTCAGTTTTTATTACTCCACCAACACTTAAAGAACTTGAGAACCGACTAAGAAACCGGTCGACAGATTCTGAAGAAGTTATCTATAAGCGTATAAACATGGCTAAACGTGAGATTCAAAGAATTTCAGAATATGACTTTCTACTTATAAATGATGATTTGGATGCAGCAGCACAAAGACTCAAACAGATAGCTTTAACAGCGAAATTTAAAATTCCTATTCATGATATAAATGAATTTGTGCAACAATGGGAAGAGATATAAAATAATTATTTTATCACTCAACATTAATAAGAGTAGTTACAGCAAAGAGTAGATATACTCACGTCAATTTATA
>JAHJFL010000026.1 GCA_018824795.1 bacterium
TACCAAGAGAAGTGGCACTTGGTCGTGCTGGTGATTATTATATTAAAGGTTGGGACAAGGAAGATGAGAAGCGTTTAGAACATGCAACCTCAAAAACCACTACAACCGAGATAAGTAAAGACAATGCTGTGGATTCTTTAAACAGTTCCGGAGATTTATACTAATGAAAACTCTATGGAATAGTTACAGATACCTTATTTTAAGAAGAGTGACTCAAGTTGGATTATTATTTTTATATTTCGGAGCGAATGCTTGGGGATGGAAAATACTCCAGGGTAACTTGAGTTCATCTCTTGTTTTTGGTTTGGTTCCGCTTAGTGATCCTTACGCAGCATTACAAATGCTGTTTGCAGGTGGGCTTTTAGCAACGAACTTACTTATTGGGGCCGGCATTATTGCTACGTTTTATCTTCTAATAGGTGGACGTGTCTTTTGTAGTTGGGTTTGTCCCGTCAATATGATTACAGACGCAGCAAATTATTTAAGAAGAAAAATAGGTGTAGATACTCTGCCAAAGAGACAATCTATTTCCAGAAACATGAGATACTGGGTTTTAGCTTTAAGCTTGATAATCTCTTTTATGATGGGAATCACGGCATTTGAGTTTATCTCACCTATTTCTATGGTACACAGAGGAATTATATTCGGCCTGGGTTTTGGTTGGGCTGCAATGCTTATAATTTTTCTTTTTGATCTGTTTGTTTTAAAAAATGGATGGTGTGGACATGTATGTCCTCTTGGTGGATTCTACTCTTTACTTGGGAATTTTAGTCTCATTAGAGTACATCATACAGAAGAGAATTGTACTTTATGTATGAAATGTAAAGTAGTTTGTCCTGAACATCAAGTACTCCATATGGTTGGAAAACAAAGTTTACCTGTATTATCTGGCGAGTGTACAAACTGTGCGAGATGTATTGAGGTCTGCGATGATGATGCTTTAGGATTTTCTATTAGAAAATTAGCTCAGAATAAAAAATTGGGAGAAGAAAATGAAAACAATAACTAAGATAACACTTGCCTTTGGAGCTGCAGCACTTTTAATGGCTAGTTCACTTTATGCTGCAAGTACAGTAACTCCGAGTATTAGTGAAGAGTCTTTAGGACTCAGAAAGACAACTCTATCAAAAGAGTCAGATACTGTTGCCAGTAAAACTCAGTATTCAACTGATGCTGCTGGAACAAGTACAAAAATAAAAAGAGCATTTCAAGATGCTCCACCAATGATTCCACATGATACAGAAGGAATGCTTCCGATTACTATCAATGATAATCAATGTGTTGGTTGTCATATGCCAGAAGTTGCAAAAGACATGGGTGCGACACCGATTCCAACTTCACACTTTACGGATTTCAGACCACATCCAACGTATGATGGAAAAGATTTTAAACTACCTGCAGATACTATGAAGAATGACATCTCTATCAAAAAACTCGATTCACTTGCAGGCGCTAGATTTAACTGTTCTCAATGCCATGCACCTCAAAGTAAGGGCCAACTTGTTGAGAACAATTTTAAAGCAGACTATACTGCCAAAGACGGTGCAAGTAAATCTACTTGGAGTGGTTCTAAACTAACAGATGGACTCAACACTATCATTGGTGGTGACTCAAAAGTAACAGCGAACGACCTGGATAACAGTGATTCTAAAGCTGGTCACCTAGATGGCGGAGGCCACTAAGCAAAATGAATAGAAGAGAGCTTTTTGGCTCTCTTGCTTCATCATTTAAACCACAAAAAAAGCAAGAGAGTTTATTGATTCGTCCACCTTATTTTGGTAATATTTCTGCATTTGACACAGAATGTCAAAAGTGTGATGGCAAGTGCGCCACTTTGTGCCAAGAGCAGATTATTATCATAAATACCGACAAAACACCATCTCTGAATTTTTTAAAAAGCGGTTGTACATACTGTGATGATTGTGCTACTGCATGTAATTTCGGCGTTTTAGAAATTCAAAATAAAAAACGTATAGATGCAGATGTCACAATTAACCAAGCTACTTGTCTAAGTTGGAGCGGTGTGATGTGTTTTTCTTGTAAAGACCCTTGTTTGGAAGATGCAATAGAATTTAAAGCTATGTTTATGCCTGTCATAGACCCTGTAAAATGTACTGCGTGCGGATTTTGCATCAGCAGATGTCCAACGTACGCCATAGATATAAAGGCTTTATCGTGAAACTATTTTTACCACTTTTTTTTGTTGCTTCTCTTTTTGGCGGCACTTTGCAAATGCCCAATGCAAGCTTCGTCTCAAGCGGGGCAGTTCGTGACATCGTTCTCGCAGATAATAAACTTTACAGTGCTACAGATGCCGGTTGTGTAGACATTTTTGATATAGATACGAAAAATTTACTCTCTAAAATCGGAGTAGATAAAATCACTGATTTTATGGGAGATAAAATTGATGCAAAAATCTATTCCGTAGATGTTCATAAAGAGAAAATTTTGATTTTATCTCAAGGAAATTCTGGTTTTTCACAGGTTTACATTCACGCCAACAGCAAAACAGAGCTTCTGATTGCATCAAGCGAGATGCTCTCCATTGCAAAAGCCAAGTTCATTGACGAAAATACGCTTCTTTTAGCACTTTTGAGTAATGAACTTATCTCTTACGACATACATAAAAAAGAGAGAAACTATCAGTTTCAGGTTTCTCAATCAAAATTTTCAAACTTTGCACTCAACGAAAAAAAAGATGAAGTAGTTGTTGCAGATGAAAGTGGTAATTTGAAAGTCTATAGACTCAAAGATGCTAAACTTTTAAAAACGCTTAAAGGTCAAAATCTTGATAATGTTTTTCAAGTTCAAAGTAAAAACTCTATTATTGTCACTGCGGGACAAGACAGACGCGTGGTTGTTTACAATGAAAAAACAGGTTCAGCCTACTACAAAACATCTGGCTTTTTAATCTATACGGTTGGTCTTTCACCAAGCACAAATCTTGTAGCATATTCAAGTGATGAGCATAATAACATTACACTCTTTGAAAGACAAACACAAAAAGAGCTGGCTCGTTATGGCGGAAATAAAATGACGCCAACTAACATTCTGTTTATAACTGAAGATGAGTTTTTAGTATCAAGTGACGACAAAGTCATTAATTTATATAAAATTAAATAGAGGTAAAATATGCAGTACAATGAATCAGAATTTTTAATAGAGACTATCGTGCCAGAAGATGAACTTATTATTTCAAGGACAAATCTTCAAGGCCTAATTACCTACGCAAATGAAACCTTTTGTGAAATAAGCGGTTATACTGAGGCAGAGCTTATGGGAAAGTCTCATAACGTAGTAAGGCATCCCGATATGCCAAGCTCTGTGTTTAAAGAGTTATGGCATACTCTCAAAGAAAATAAACAATGGAGCGGAATCGTCAAAAATCTCCGTAAAGATAAAGGCTA
>JAHJFL010000132.1 GCA_018824795.1 bacterium
AATAGTAACAACAGACACATGGGCATCAATGGGGCAAGAAGATGAAAAAGAGCAAAGAATCAAAGCATTTGAAGGTTATATGGTAGATGATTTGATGATGTGTTTAGCGCAAAAAAACGCGAAATTTTTACATTGTCTTCCGGCATATAGAGGACAAGAAGTTTCAGCGGAAGTTTTAGAAAGCCATGCGGAAATAGTTTTTAGTGAAGCAGAAAACAGACTCCATGCCCAGAAAGGTTTAATGGTCTGGTTAGAAAAACAAAGGATAGGTTAATGAAACATTTTGCACTATTTTTACTCATCAGTACTTTTCTTTTTGGAGCAAAAGTGGTTGAGGTTGACGAAAGATTCCAGCAGTCCCAAAGCTGTAAGGCTTGCCATTTACAGATTGTAAAAGATTGGGAAGAGTCATGGCATGCAAAAAGCCATTATGAAAGCGATGAATATTTTAAAGCTTCTATTGATTATGTAAGCCGAAAAACAAGAAAAAGTTTAAACGCTGTTAAAGTAGAGTGTGCGACTTGTCATAATCCAAGAATTTCTGTGACAAAAACAGGAGTGGATTATGAGATTATGGCTGTTATGGAACTTGATAAAGGTTCAAAAGTAAATAAAGCACTTAAGAGTGATGCTATCAGTGAGGGCATTAACTGTGTTGTTTGCCACAATATTGACAAAATTCATGATGACAAAGATGCAAGTAAACGCGGCATAAACAGAGTAGAATGGACAAAATCAGGAACTATGACCGGTCCGTATGATGATGCAAAATCTCCTTACCATAAAACAGAGCATCGTGATTTTATGAGTACAAATCCTGACAAACTCTGTTTTGTATGCCATGCAAATGATAAATCTGAAGAAGGCTTTGTTTTTACAGATATGCAAAATGAATTTGCTGAAGGTGAGAAAAAATGTGTTGATTGTCATATGGGAACTGCCAAAATAGGGCTTGCTGCAACACTCAAAATGGAGAATGGAAAAGCAAAACAAAGAGAAATACGTGAGCATTCATTCTCTGGCGGACATACAGATACAATGTGGAAAGATGCTTTAAGTCTTGAGCTTGTTCAGGAAAACAGTGATTTGGTTATTGCAATTTCTAATCCACAGCCGCACAATATTCCAAGCGGATTTGGTTCTCGTGAGTTAATTGTAGAGATTTCTTATAATAAAGATGCCAAAACAATAAATATAAAAAATATATCTCTTACAAGACTTTACACTTCAAAAAGAGATAAAGCCACCATCCCTCATTTAGCTACAGAGTCATCTAATGATGTAAGCATTCCGGCAAAAGGGAAAAAAGTTATAAAAGTACCAAATGAAAAGGGTGCAGAGAGTGTTGAAGTTACACTTTATTATCGTTTGGTAAATGATGAAGTTCGTTCAATTTTAGAGCTTAAAGATGAAATTTGGTCGAGAAAAAGTTTTATCACATCAACGAGTTTAAAACTTAAATAAAATGAAGTATAAAGCCTGAAAAGGCTTTATAACCATCCTTTCGAATCTTCCATAATTGCTTTGTTATTAATGTCAAAAATGGACATAATTTCTGTAATCTCATTTGTTGCTATATCAAAATACTCATTTGAATCTATGGTAGGAGTCTCTTTTAAAAGTTGTTCTTTTGTTAAAGTGCCAAATTTTTCAATTGATTTTTCACTTAAAGTCAATTCCTTTTCCAAATCTGTTTTATATTTATCTTTATACTTTGCATTAAGAGTTTTCATATTTGCATAAAAGAGAGACTGAAGATGTTCAATTTCTGCTAATAATGCTTTAAGTTGGTAGAGTTGTTTTTTATTGAGCGTTCCTCTTGCTGCGGCACCAGAACCTAAGCCTCTTAGTTGTCCTATATTTTCTGTTAATGGCAAAATAGTTTCCATCATTATTGAAGCTGCTTCTTTACCAAAGGGGTTTAAATTAGCAGAATTTTTTTGACTGATTGTTTGTGCAAGCATTAAAATTTGTGCAATATTTTCTGTATAAGCATCAAAAGCCTCATCTGCATTAAGCTTAAGCGCTTTGTTGTTTAAACTAATTAATGATCTGCTAATTGCGGTAGCTCTACTGTTGACCACAGGGTCTTCAGACAAAGAGAGAGACTCCATAGTTCCTATCGCTTTTTTCATATCGGATCTATAGCTATAAATGAGTAGTAAAGCAGACTCATTACCATTTATGTACGCATTTGTAGTTCCACGAGTTTTTTGCGTAGCTTCAACCAAATTTTTTAATGCTTCGATATAGATACCATTTTCCACTTGATGAGCGTTACTAAATAATGATTTTGCATGTATGCTCAATATAAAGATACTTAATATAAGAATAAAACGCATTCTTCTTTCCTTCAATTTTACACAATATCAAAGCTGAGCTTTGGAGGGAAAGATTATAGCGAGCTTGAATGCGGGTTGTATTGACATATGTCAATACAAGGATTTGTAGTTAGTACTTTATTCCTGTGGCAGATCTTATTTTTTCTATCATAGGTAAAGCAATTTCTTTTGCTTTGAGTGCACCAGCGTTTAAAATTTCTCTTACTTCATCTTGGTTAGCTTCATAGTAGCTGCGTTTCTCTCTGAACCCCCCAAAATATTCCCACATAACATCGGCTAGGTAAAGTTTGAAATGTCCGTGACCTTCACCGCCTTTTTTGTATCTGTTTTGAAGTTCTCTTAGCTCATCATTTGAGAGAAAAAGTTTTGCCATGTTGTAAACATTACAATTTTCATACTCTTTTGGTTCTTCCATAGCAACATTCTCTGTCACTATCTTTTTAATGGTTTTTAGTTGCGCTTTTTCTTCACCAAAAATATTGACAGTGTTTCCATAGCTTTTAGACATTTTTTGTCCATCAGTTCCAGGGACTGTTGCAACTTCTTCTTGAATTCTGAATTCCGGAATTTTAAATACTTCTCCATACTCGTTATTGAATTTTATGGCAATGTCTCTTGCTATTTCAACGTGTTGAATTTGATCTTTTCCAACTGGAACAATGTCTGGACGA
>JAHJFL010000133.1 GCA_018824795.1 bacterium
AAAAATCTATCAGGCTTCAACTTCTGAGCTTTACGGAAAAGTACAAGAAACTCCTCAAAGTGAAACAACACCTTTTTACCCGCGTTCACCTTATGCAGTAGCGAAGATGTACGCATACTGGATTACCGTCAATTACCGTGAGGCTTACGGCATGTTTGCATGTAACGGTATTCTGTTCAACCATGAGTCTCCTGTTCGTGGAGAAACTTTTGTTACAAGAAAGATTACCCGTGCGGCTTCAAAAATAGCACTAGGACTACAAGACAAACTCTACCTTGGTAACCTTGACGCCAAACGCGACTGGGGACATGCAAAAGACTACATTAAAATGATGTGGATGATTCTGCAGGCAGAAGAGCCGGAAGACTGGGTAATAGCAACAGGTCAGACAACAATGGTAAGAGATTTTGTAAGAATGGCGTTTAAGTATGCCGGCATAGAGTTAGAGTTTAAAGGTACGGGCGTAGATGAAAAAGCGTATGTAGTAAGCTGTTCAAACCCAGAGTACCAAGTAGAAATTGGTAAAGAAGTTGTGGCGGTAGACCCGAAATACTTCAGACCGACAGAAGTTGACCTTCTTTTAGGCGACCCTACAAAAGCAGAACAAAAACTTGGCTGGACAAGAGAATACAGACTCGAAGAACTCGTAAACGACATGATGCAATCTGACCTAAAACTCATGACAAAAGACGTCTACCTCCAAGAAGGCGGATACAAGACTATGAGTTATTTCGAATAATGCAAAAGAGTTCCAGAATCTACATAGCAGGCCACAGAGGTTTAGTCGGTTCTGCTATTGTTAAAAATTTACAAGCCAAAGGCTACACAAACCTTGTGTACAAAACACATGCAGAACTCGACCTTTGTGACCAAAACGCAGTGGCAAAGTTCTTTGAAACGGAGAAACCAGAATATGTCATACTCGCGGCTGCAAAAGTTGGGGGCATAGTTGCCAACAACACTTACAGAGCAGACTTCATTTATGAAAATCTTCAGATTCAAAACAATATTATTCATCAAAGCTATCTTAACGGTGTAACAAAACTCCTTTTCTTGGGAAGTACCTGCATCTACCCAAAAAATGCTCCTCAGCCTATGCCTGAAGAGTGCTTGCTGACTGATACCCTTGAGTACACAAACGAACCTTACGCCATAGCTAAAATAGCAGGTATTAAGATGTGTGAGTCTTACAACATTCAGTACGGCACAAACTTCATAAGTGTTATGCCTACAAATCTCTACGGACCAAACGACAACTTTGACTTGGAAAAGTCTCATGTACTTCCTGCTATGATACGAAAGATTCACTGTGCGAAGCTTTTAAATGAGAAAAAGTACGATGAGGTTGTAAAAGATTTGGGTGAAAACTCCATAGAAGAAGCTAGAGAGTATTTGGCTAAATTTGGTGTTGATGAAAGTAAAGTGGAGATTTGGGGAACAGGTAAACCAAGACGTGAGTTTTTGTACTCGGAAGATATGGCAGATGCCTGCGTTTACCTACTTGAGAATAGAGACTTTAAAGACACTTACACAAGTTCTGAAGGCTCAAATGACACATGCTCTCCTAACAGTCTGAAAACGCAAGAGATAAGAAATACTCACATAAACATAGGAACCGGCGTTGATATCAGCATTGCTGAACTCGCACGACTTATTAAAGAGACCATAGGCTTTAAGGGCGAACTCTATTTCAATGCAGACAAGCCAGACGGAACAATGGTAAAACTCACAGATGTAAGTAAACTCCACGCTCTTGGATGGAGACATAAAATTGAACTTGAAGCTGGTGTGAAAACCATGTACGAATGGTATTTGGGTTCTAAATAATGCTTTTAAAACAGCCTGTTGAAAGTGAATCTGTAGATAAATATACGAAGGATTATTTGAGATGACAAACATAATATTATGCGGCGGCAGCGGAACGAGGCTTTGGCCAATTAGCAGAACACTCATGCCAAAACAGTTTGTGAAACTCTTTGATGAGAAATCGTTATTTCAACTGACAGTCAAACGCAACGCTAAAGTTTGTGACTCTCAGTTTATTGTCTCAAACGCAGAGCAGTATTTTTTGGCACTCGACCAGCTGGAAGAACTTCAGCAGGAAAATAATAAATACCTACTGGAGCCTGTAGGAAGAAACACAGCTCCCGCCATTGCGTTGGCATGTATGGCGTTGGATGCAGAGGAAATAGTCCTTGTCACTCCATCGGATCATTTGATAAAAAATGAGACAGAGTATAAAAAAGTACTCCAAAATGCAAAAGAGTTGGCAGAAAAAAACCAGCTTGTGACATTTGGCATTACGCCGACGTTCGCTGAAACAGGATTTGGGTACATTGAAGCTGAAGGCTCGGCAGTTAAAGCTTTTCATGAAAAACCAGATGCCAAGAGAGCACAAGAGTATCTAAACGCAGGCAACTACTACTGGAATTCAGGAATGTTCTGTTTTAAAGCAGGAGTCTTTTTGAACGAGCTTAAAAAGTACTCGCCGGGTATTTATGAAGCATCTTTTAAAGCATTTGAGAATGCTTCAAAAGAGACTATCATAAGAATTAAGCATGAAGATATGATGAGTATTCCCGAAGATAGTATTGACTATGCCGTTATGGAAAAATCGACTATAGTAAAAGTGGTTCCATCCGACATAGCATGGAGTGATGTTGGAAGTTTTGACGCGCTCTTTGATGAACTGCCAAAAGATGAAAATAACAACACATGCAACAAAAACCATATTGGCATCGATTCTAAAAATAACCTTATTTATGGAAACCATAGAGTTATTGCGACTATTGATATAGAAGACTGCATCATAGTAGATACCGGAGATGCGCTTTTAATCTCAAAAAAGGGAAGCTCGCAAAAAGTAAAACAAGTTGTAGAAGAAGTGAAAAAAACCACCGACCTGCATAATGTGCATTTGACGAGTTACAGACCGTGGGGAACATACACCGTTTTAGAAGACACAGCAGGATATAAAATAAAAAGAATTGAAGTAAAACCGGGCAAGCGACTCTCTTTGCAAAAACATTTTCATAGAAACGAACACTGGATAGTTGTAAGCGGAACAGCCACGGTAACAATAGGCAATGAAACAAAACTTGTACGTCCAAATGAGTCAACATACATAAAAATGGGAGAACTGCATCGTTTGTCAAACGATGGAAAGCTGCCTGTTGTTTTAATTGAAGCTCAAGTCGGTGAATACACTGGAGAAGATGACATTGTCAGAATCAGTGATGATTTTCAAAGAGGAGAAAATGCATGAAGGGAATTATTTTAGCCGGAGGTTCAGGTACGAGACTTTACCCAATCACCAAAGGTGTTTCCAAGCAACTCATGCCAATTTATGACAAACCTATGATTTACTATCCACTTTCTGTTTTAATGCTCTCAGGCATTACTGAAGTGTTAATTATCTCCACTCCAAAAGATTTACCAAGATTTGAAGAGCTTTTAGGTGATGGCTCTGACATTGGGATGCAGTTCTCTTATGTTGTTCAGCCTTCTCCGGATGGTCTTGCTCAGGCTTTCATCTTAGGTGAAGAGTTCATAGGCAACGATGATGTCTGTTTGGTTCTTGGTGACAATATATTTCACGGGCATGGTTTGACTGAGCTCCTTAGTGAAAGTGTTAAAAACGCAACCCAGCTCAATAAAGCAACAGTCTTTGGCTACTTTGTAAGTGACCCAGAACGCTACGGTGTTGCAGAGTTTGACAATGAAGGTAATGTAACAAGCATAGAAGAAAAACCGCATGAGCCTAAAAGCAACTATGCAGTGGTAGGCCTTTATTTCTACCCTAACGATGTTGTAAAAAAAGCCAAAGAGGTAAAACCATCTGCTCGCGGTGAACTTGAAATTACTACGCTTAATCAAGAGTATCTCAATGAGCAGAGACTCAAAGTTGAACTTATGGGCAGAGGTTACGCTTGGCTAGACACAGGAACGCACGAGAGTTTACTAGAAGCATCTCAGTTCATTCAGACCATTGAAAACCGCCAATCTCTTAAAGTCGCCTGTATAGAAGAGATAGCGTACGAGATGGGTTATATCTCTAAAGAGAAGCTTTTAGAACTTGCACAGCCCCTAAGCAAAAACCAATACGGTCAATACCTAATGAGACGCGCAAACCAACCGAGAAGTTTGAGATAGTATGAAGTTAGAAAAAAGCTATAAAGATTTTATTTTAGATTTAAAACAAAAAATTTATAGTGCAAAAAATAGAGCGATATTGTCAGCCAATAGATTGATGATTGAGCTGTATTTTGAGATTGGAAATCAAATTATCATAAACCAAGAAACTTTGAGTTGGGGTAAATCTGTAGTTGAACAGATGTCAAAAGATTTACAAAGCGAATTTGGTGAAAAGAGTGGGTATTCTACGCAAAACCTGTGGTATATGAGACAATTTTACTTGACATATAAAGACTCTCCAAATCTCCAACAGCTTGTTGGAGAAATTCCTTGGGGTCAAAACATTCTCATCTTTAGTAAGTGTAAATCTGAAGATGAACAGGAATATTACATTAAAAACACCATAGAGTATGGTTGGAATCGTAATGTGCTTATGCACCACATTAAAACTGACTTATATACACGAGATGACAGTAAGAATCTTCAAAATAATTTTCGTGCAGCTCTGTCCCCAGAACTTTCTGAGCTTGCTATTGACATTGTAAAAAGTGAGTATAACTTGGAGTTTTTGGAAGTTTCAAAAGATGCTCATGAAAGACAAGTTGAAAACTCTCTAGTAGAAAATATTAAAAAGTTTCTATTAGAACTTGGGTATGGTTTTAGCTTTGTTGGGAATCAATACAAATTGTCGCTTGGTGAAAATGAGTATTTTTTAGATCTGTTGTTTTTTCATAGAAAATTGAATGCTTTAGTAGTCATAGAACTAAAAGTAGGAAAGTTTAAACCAGAATACGCAGGCAAAATGAACTTTTACTTAAACCTTTTAAATGACACTGTAAAATTACCACATGAAAACCCATCTATTGGCATTATCTTATGCACAGACAAAGATGGCTTGGAAGTAGAGTACGCTTTACAAAATGTGGCTCAGCCCATGGGTGTATCTACGTATGTTGTTCGAGATAATCTCCCATCTGACATGAGTAAGTATTTTCCATCAAAAGAAGAATTAGAAAACAAATTGAATGAAAAATTAGAAGAGGAAAAGAAGATATGAACTTCATAAGAACAGACATCCCTGACATAATCATGATTGAGCCAAAAGTTCATGGTGATGAACGCGGATACTTTGTAGAGACATTCAGGTGCGACAAACTTGAAGAGTTTTTGGGTTATAAAATAAACTTCTGCCAAGACAATGAGTCTAAATCTTCCCGTGGCGTTTTAAGAGGTTTGCATTATCAACTTCACCCTGCTGCTCAAACTAAACTTGTTCGAGTTATACAAGGCCGAGTTTTAGATGTAGCGGTTGACATACGCAAAAACTCTCCAACTTTTGGAAAACATGTAGCAGTTGAACTCAGCTCAGAAAATAAACGCCAGGTATTAGTCCCAAGAGGATTTGCTCACGGCTTTGTGGTACTTGAAGACGACACAGTATTTGCCTACAAGGTAGACAATTACTACTCCCCTGAAAATGACAGAGGAATTCTCTTTAGCGACGAAACTTTAGGAATTGACTGGCAAGTAGCTCATGATGAACTAAACCTCTCCGCTAAAGATAAAACGCAGCCTAAACTCTCAGAGACGAATGATCTGTTTGAGTATGGAGTGGATTACTACGCCTAATGTTTTGTTAGTGTATAAAAATATAAATATGATATAATGACAACATATTGTCAAAAGGAGCGACTATGCAAGCAGTATTTTATTCACAAGCCAGAAATAACCTCAGAGATCTTATTAATAAAGTATGTGACGATTTTGATGAATACATCATCACAACAAAAGATGATAAATCAGCAGTACTGATTTCGTATGAGGAATATAGTGCTATGAAAGAAACGATGTATTTGTTGTCATCAAAAACCAATAGAGACAGATTGAATGAAGCGGTTGACCAAATAGAAAGCTTACAATTTGTAAAAAAAGATATTGATGTATGATTGTAGGATTTGCCGAAAGGGGATGGGAAGATTATCAGTACTGGGCTCAAAACGACAAAAAAATACTCAAAAGAATAAATTCATTGTTAGCAGATATTAAACGCAACCCTAATGACAATGGTGGTTTAGGTAAACCAGAGAGATTGAAAGAAAATTTTCAAGGATATTTTTCTCGAAGAATTACATCTGAGCATAGACTTGTATACAAAATTATAGAAGATTTAATAGTTATAGCTCAGTGTCGGTATCATTATTAGGAATTCAAATGTGCAATATTTTAGTAACAGGAAGTAATGGCCAACTCGGTTCCGAGATACAAGAACTCTCATCTGAATATGCTTACAATTTTTACTTTACTGACAGAAACAACTTAGACATTACAGATGCAAACGCAATCAAAACATTTGTAAAGAAAAACTCCATAAACGCAGTCATAAACTGTGCAGCTTATACAGCCGTTGACAAAGCAGAGACAGATGAAGTAAACGCAAACGCAGTGAATCATTTGGCTGTAAAATATTTAGCACAGATTGCAAAAGAGAAAAACATTACACTTATTCATGTATCGACTGACTATGTGTTTGACGGCACAAACTTTAAGCCTTATACAGAAGAAGATAGCACAAGCCCTAACAGCGTTTACGGAAAAACAAAGCTTGAGGGTGAAAACGCACTCAGAGAGATAAATCCTCCAAACGCAGTCATCATCAGAACCTCATGGGTTTACTCAAGCTATGGAGCAAACTTTGTAAAGACTATGTTGCGTTTAGGCAAAGAGAAAGAGTCTCTTGGAGTTATTTACGACCAAGTAGGAACACCTACTTATGCAAGAGACTTGGCAAAAACTATTTTAGATATTCTGCCAAATATGGCCTCGTTCCCAACGTCCTCGTTGGGAATGCAGACAGATGGCAATACAGCAAGTACGAGCATGCATTCCCAAGCTGGAGCTTTGGAACGAGATGAAATTCAAAATTCAAAATTAGAAATTTATAATTATAGTAACGAAGGCGTTCTCAGCTGGTACGACTTTGCAAAAGAGATTATGCGCATGGCAAAGCTGGGTTGCCACATTAACCCAATAGAGACAAAAGAGTACCCAACACCGGCAACTAGACCACACTACTCTTTACTGAACAAATCAAAGATAAAAAAAGAGTTTG
>JAHJFL010000134.1 GCA_018824795.1 bacterium
ACTACAAAATCATAATCATCATCCATTGCGTTTAAAACGGCTTTGCCCACTTCAGGTGCGCTCATCTCAGGTTTTTCATCGTAAGTCTTTACATTTGGTGATGGAATAAGTACTCGCGTTTCATTCGCATACGGTTCATCAATACCACCATTTAAAAAGAAGGTAACATGGGCATATTTCTCAGTTTCAGCCGTATGGAGCTGTCTTAGACCGTGCGCTGAAATCACCTCTGCAAGTGTATTTTTTGGGGAATCTTTTCTAAATAGAACAGGATACGTAAAACTTTTATCGTACTCTGTTATAGTCGCTATGTGCAAATCCAGATGTCTTTGAGTAAAACCGTTAAAATTTTTGTCACCCAGAGCCGTAACAAGTTCTCTCATTCTGTCACTTCTAAAGTTTATAGTTAACACACTGTCCCCGTCTTGCATTCCATCATAACTCTCAAACGCAGTAGGCTCGACAAACTCATCTGTTTCACCGAGTGAGTATGAGTTTCCTATGTAACTCTCAGGGTCAAAGTCTGTTTTTGGAGTTGCGTTTACCATTGCATTATATCCGCGCTCTACTCTCTCCCAACGGTTATCTCTGTCCATAGAGTAAAAACGTCCGGAAATAGAAGCTATTTTAATTTGCTCACTCAAATGCGGCTTAATTTGTTTGAGATATTTTTGAGCAGAAGTTGGAGAAACATCTCTTCCATCTGTAATAAGGTGTAAAAATACTTCCTGCCCATTTTTAGCAGCGATCTCCGCTAACCCAATAAAATGCTCTATGTGTGAGTGAACACCGCCATCGCTCATAAGACCTATAAGGTGCAGTCGTTTTGAAGTTTGCATAAGCCTTTGTAACTCAGGATTTGCTTCTAAAGTATGTTCAGACAAAGCTAAAGAAATTTTCACTAAATCCTGATACAAAATTCTCCCGCTTCCTATACTCATGTGCCCAACTTCAGAGTTTCCCATCTGTCCTTCAGGAAGACCAACACTGAGCCCAAAAGTATCTATAAAAGAGTGCGGAACTTCTTGAAAAAGTTTATCATAAGTCGGTTTACTAGCATTATAAAACGCATTGTATTGCGTCTTTGCACAGTAACCTATACCATCTGTTATTATCAAAATAGCTTTTTTACTCATTTTATTCCTTCAGAGCGAAATTTTATATGATTATACTATAATGTCACTTTTATTTTAAACATATGGATACGCTTTGCTATACTGGTTACATGAAATACTACATATAAATCTCCTTGGTTATATAACCATTCGTGCTGGAGTTGCTTTCTTTTTGGCACTTCTTTTCACACTTTTTCTTATGCCACTTTTCATTAAATGGGCACAAAGAACAGCATCTCATCAGCCTATCAATAACTGGGCACCAGACCGACACCAGGCAAAAGCCAAAACACCCACTATGGGCGGCATTGTTTTCATTGGTGCGACCATAATTGCTTCTCTTTTGACTATTAAATTTTCAAACTTTTTTGCTCTTGGAGCTATTGGAACACTTATTCTTTTTGCACTCATTGGCTTTCAGGATGACTACGCAAAAATTCGTAAAAACGAAAACCTGGCAGGTCTCAAGGCAAGGAGTAAACTTGCTTTGCAAGTTGGCTCAGCACTTCTTATAGCGCTATTTTTATATCTGTTTGTAGATTTCAACACAGAACTTTATGTTCCATTCATCAAAACTTCTGTCGTAGATATGGGCATTTTTGCTTTAGGTTTATGGATTTTAGTCATAGTTTCAACTTCAAACGCAGTCAATCTTACCGATGGACTTGACGGACTTGCAACTGTTCCTTCCATTGCCGCTTTATCCTCTTTTAGTATTATTATTTACATTACAGGAAACGCAACGATAAGTTCCTACCTGCTCATGCCAAATTTTGATATAGGTGAAGTAGCTATCGTATCAGCGGCACTCATAGGTGCTTTAAGTGGATTTTTATGGTTCAATTGCCATCCGGCTGAAGTTTTTATGGGTGACAGCGGATCTTTGACTATCGGTGCGTTTTTAGGCTATCTTGCCATCATTACAAAAAGCGAAATCTTACTGCTTCTCATAGGTTCTATCTTTGTAATAGAAACACTGTCGGTTATTTTGCAAGTAGGAAGTTTTAAACTTCGTAAAAAAAGAGTCTTTCTTATGGCCCCTATTCACCATCACTTTGAGATGAAGAACTGGGCTGAAAATAAAATTATTGTAAGATTTTGGATCATAGCCATCATTTCCAATCTTATAGCGCTCATCACACTTAAGATACGTTAATGAAAAGAGTATCTCTTTTTGGTTATGGTGGGACGACTAAAGCACTCGCTAAACATATGCAAAACGCAAACTTTTATGATGATAAATGTCTCAAACCTTTTCGTGATGAAGATGGTTTCATGGTGAAACCCGCAAGTGATTTTGACCCGAAATTCTCGGATTTAGAAATCCCCTCTCCGGGAATTCCACCATTTAACAGACTCATAAAAGAGGCTAAAAATATCATAAGTGAATATGATTTTTTTGCAGATACGAAACCCCTCAAAATCTGGATAAGCGGAACAAACGGCAAAACTACAACCACACAGATGATGCAGCATTTGCTCAAAGACAAAGGAAGCCAAGAAGGCGGAAATATTGGAACTCCACTTGGAAAACTTGATGTAAACGCAAGTATTTGGGTTTTAGAGACCAGTTCATTTACTATGCACTACACAAATATTGCAAGACCAAATATCTACGTTTTACTTCCTCTAAGCCCGGACCATTTGAGCTGGCATGGAAATATGGACGAATACATCAAAGCAAAACTCAAACCTCTAAGCATGATGCAAGAGGGAGAAGTTGCTATCATTCCTCAAGCTTATGAACACGTGCAGACAAAGGCACACCTCATAACATACAAAGATGAAGCCGAACTCGCAGAGCATTTTGGTATTGAGATACAAAAAGTCAAGTTTCAGGGTGCTTTTTTGGCAGATGCTCTTTTAGCCATGGCGGTAGATAAAGTACTTTTTGACAGAATAGATTATGAAAAAATTAACTCTTTTGTGCTTGACCCGCACAGACAAGAAGAGCTGAGTGACGTTCACGGCAGACTCTGGGTAAACGACACAAAGGCTACAAACCTTGACGCAAGTATCGCAGCACTCAAGCGCTATAAAGAGTCACATATTCACCTTATTTTAGGCGGTGATGACAAGGGTGTGGATTTATCTGAACTTTTTGTATTTTTAAAAGATATGGACATACAAATCTATAATATAGGCTCAAACAAAGAAAAACTCTCCAATCTCGCAAGAGAATACGGCGTTGCGTTTACCCTTTGTAAAAACCTTGCAAACGCCATAGAAGAGATAAATAAAAATCTCAAAATGGGTGAAGTTGCCCTGCTCTCTCCTGCTGCGGCAAGTCTTGATGAATTTACTTCCTATGCTCAAAGAGGCGA
>JAHJFL010000135.1 GCA_018824795.1 bacterium
AATAAAAGAAATGCAGATATCTTTGTGAGTATCCATGCTAATGCTGTAGCTAAAGCAAATGCCGATAATGCACACGGTATAGAGTGTTATTATCTTTCAAATTCAAGATCAAGCAGGGCAAAGAAAGTTGCAGCTAAAGAGAACTCAGCAGATTTAAGCGATATGAACTTTTATGGGAAAGAAAGTTTTTTAAACACTCTTAATAAACATAATATTGTTGCATCAAATAAGTTGGCTATTGACCTCCAGCGGGGAATGCTTGGTTCTCTTGGCGGATATAGCAATGTACACGACGGTGGAGTACGTGAAGGACCTTTTTGGGTTTTAGTCGGTGCACAGATGCCTTCAGTATTAGTGGAGGTTGGGTTTATCTCCCATCCGACAGAATCAAAAAGACTCGTAGATAGAAGATATCAAAAAAGCTTGGCTACAGGACTTGCAAATGGTGTGGAGCGATATTTTTTAAACAATTAAGACATTTTAATGTAATATGCAAACAGATATAAAAATGGAGCCTTTGTATGAATATAGTAAATATTTCCAAGCAAAAAATATTCGACAGCAGGAACCAGGTTTATGCATATGAACTTTTATTTAAAGATGCTTCCAACCTTCCAACGACAATTTCGAGTAGTTTAAAAGGAACTGCACAGCTTATAGTCAGTTCAATAACAAGCAAAGAGTTAGATGAACTGCTTGGGACTAAAACGCTTGCCTTTATTAATGTGGATGAAGAGGCATTTCTAAAAGGGATATTAGACGTTTTAGATAAAGACAGATTTATATTAAATATTTTAGAAAATATTGAGCTCTCAGAAAAAGTTCTCGCAAAAATTATTCAATACAGAAAACGCGGTTTTAGGTTGTCTTTGGAGCATTTTGATTCAAGTGCAAAGATGATTATAAAATTTAAAAGTTTGTTTAACTATATTGATATCATCAAAATGGATGTTCTTTTGTCTGAGCCACAAAATTTAGAAAAAGTTATGGCGAAGTTTAAAGAGACAAGAGTCAAGCTCTTAGCCCAGAATATAGAAACAAAAGAAGATTTTCAACTTTACAAAGATATGGGATTTGATTTTTTTCAAGGCTATTACTTGGACAAACCAGAAACTATCGAGATTGTTGGTTCAAAAGATCCCACTCAGTTCATCATTCTTCAGCTTATAAAAATCATCAAGGATAACAATAGTACGGAAGAGCTGGAGTCCTTCATTAAGCGCCAGCCTGACTTGTCATACAAGCTGGTAGAGTTTTTAAATAACTCGAAAAATTTTGATGTTACTATAAACTCTTTAACGCAGGTCATAACCCTTATGGGAAGAGATAAGTTACTTCGTTGGCTTTTAGTGTATTTGTACTCTGAGGCATCCAAAAACACAGCCTCAAAAACAATCCTTGAACTTGCACTCAAACGAGCTGAGAGAATGGAAAATGAAGCAAGTGATAAACTTAAAGATAAAGCCTATTTGGCAGGTATGTTTTCTATGCTCAGTTCTATATTCGAGACGAATATCAAAGATTTAATGGGCCATATAAAAATGGATAGCGACATAACCTCTTTAGTCTTAGAAAAAAAAGGTGTTTTTGCAGGAAGTTTGATGCGGGCAGAACAAGCAGAACGAGATTATCTAAAAAAAATAATGCTAGCAAATTTTGAAAAGCTCAATACAACTGATCTTATTTATACCCTTGAAGATGGCGGAGTAGATATAGAGAGCGATAAGTTTTAAAGCTAATTATAGTTTAAGACACTCAAATGAGCAAAGCCCATTTGAGTGGCAAGGACATTTATGTCCTTTGCAAACCCCTAAAGCTTTTCGCATGAATGCAAAAGAGTTTTAAGACTCTTTTTTGTATTCTAAATCACCTGCAACAGCTTCTTTGTCATTAATGATTTTTTCAATCTGTTGTTTGACCTTATCATAACGAAACTGCTCTTTAAAGCCCATGACCCTTCCTCCGGCTGCGTTTGGATGTCCACCGCCGTTTGTCCACTCTTTAGAGATTTGAGAGACACTTACCTGATTATTTGCACGAAGGCTCATTGTTCCTCTATAGCTTACATCGACAATAAAATCATACTCAGGAAATGCAAGTAAAAAGCCGTTGCCAATAATAGAAGTATTACCAATGCCATAGCTGAGGTAACCACGGTAACCTTTATAGTAAATAGTGTTTTTATCTCTTTGTCTTCCAAGAAGATTTACTATGTATTTTGTAGCTAAATTATCGAGAGTATCATTTTTATCTACTTTGAAAAAATCTTTTTTGAGTGTATGAATTTTTTCATCTAGAAGAATATGTGCATCCGGCTCATAGAGAAGTTCTGAAGCTTTATGAAGTAGAGAAATTTTATAATCATTATCTTCTTCTGGAAACATAACCTTGTTTAATTCTCGCGTTTCTGTCACAAGTCTCATACAAACTTTACCATATTCAAAGTTTTCAACTTCTTCTTGTTTCCATAAATCGACTGCGTTTACTACGTCAACATATTTACTCATCCACACAGGTTCATTGAGCTCAAAATTCTCTTTAACGTAGTCGTAGGTTATTTTTGTAGCACATCGTGTGACATCAAGATAGTACCACTCGTATTTTTTAGCACTCTCCTCACCGCTTCCGTGGTGGTCAAGGAGTAAAAGTTTGACATCTTTATTTGCGTTGTTAAAGAGATGAATTTTATTGTTAATCCACTTAGACTCATCAGCTGTAAGATTTAAATCTGTAACAAGAATGAGAGCAGGGCTATTATCATTTTCAATTGATTCTACAATCATCTCTAATTTTTGTCTTACTTCCTCACCATAATTTGAGTTATAGTTTTTAATCTCATAGGGTGTGTACTTCATAATTAACTGACAGCTATAACCATCTAAGTCAATGTGAGAAAGATGATATATTTTTCTGTTTTTCATTTCCAATAACCTTTGTTTTTACTAATATTATGCACAAAAACGAACAAGTCCGTTTTCGTGGCAGGGACAATTTGTCCCTTGCATCCCTCTAAAGCTACAAAAAACAAAGTTTTTTGAGAACTATAGCCAGCCTTATATACTTTTATGAAAAGTGCACAAGGCTGGCTATTTGATGCTAATTGAACCCATGACTTCAAAAGTGGCACTTGAATCTATCTCAGCGTGAGAAAGAGTAACCACATCTAAAGAGAAACGCTCAAATATCTCAGCAACCCCACGTCTAATCTGCGGATCGACAATAATAACAACCGGAGAAATTCCTTTTTGTAGAAGTTCAGCCGCTTTGGCACTTGTTGCCTGAATGAGTGCGTTTATCTCGCCAACATTGAGATTGAGGCTTCTTACCCCATCTTGTTCGCGTGATTTTTCAAGCATCATCTGCTCAGAGTTTGTGTCAAAAGTGAGGAGTCTGATAACACCATCGTCACTTGAGTACATTTGTGTAATGATGCGAGAGAGTTTTGCTCTGACTTGCTCTGTGATAAGCTCAACATTTTTTGTATATTCTGCAATGTCTGCGGTTGTCTCCAAGATTGTAAGCATATCTTTGAGAGGAATTTTTTCATGTAAAAGTGCTTTGAGAATTCTCTGAATAAGACCAATAGAAGCAACTTTTAAAACATCATCGACAATAACAGGAAAATCATTTTTAATTTTATTGATGAGTGATTGAACTTCTTGACGTGTTAAGAGGTCTTCAGCATTGCGTTTAACGAGTTCACTCATGTGTGTCGAGATAACTGTCGCAGGATCAACTACAGTATAACCGTTAATGATGGCATCTTCTTTCATCTCCGCAGGAATCCACATAGCATCTAGCCCAAACGCAGGCTCTTTTGTTTTTTCACCTGTGATTTCGCCCGTCGCCATTCCGCTGTCCATAGCCAAGAATTTGTCCGGAACAATTTTTCCTTCTCCAATGGAGATACCTTTGAGCAAAATCTGATATTGCTGAGGTTGCAGGTGCAGGTTGTCACGGATACGAACTTGTGGCATAAGAAAACCATAGTCCGAAGCAATTTTACGTCTCATAGAGCGAATACGCTCAAGTAAATCGCCTCCTTGAGAACTGTCTGCCAGACGAATGAGTTGGTACCCAAGAGTAAGCTCCAGCATCTCGACTTTGAGAATGTCTTCTAGCGCAGCTTCTTCTTCTTTTGCAATCTCTTCATTTGTCTTTTTAGGTCGCATGGCAGCTTGTTCTTTGTCTTGCGTTTCTTTTGTCTTTTGACCGACAATAGGACCAATATTCATAATACTCAGTTCGCCTCTGTCGTATTTATAAATAGACCAGCCTAAAAGTGCAAACATAATGCCGACAAAACCCATAGAAGCTGTAGGAAGACCTGGAACAAGGGCAAATAGAATCATAATGAAACCAACAATCATCATGATCTTTGCATTTCCCATCATCTGATTGATGGTACCTTCTGCAAAGTTCTCCCCATCACTAGAACTTCTGGTAATCATAATACCTGTAGCAGTTGAAATGATAAGTGCGGGAATTTGTCCGACTAAACCATCTCCGATAGTAAGAAGTGTGAAAGTTGAAGCACTGGCACTAACGGTCATTCCATGTTGGAAAACACCAATAAGAAAACCGCCGATGATGTTGATGAGTGTAATGATAATACCCGCAACAGCATCTCCTTTTACAAACTTACTCGAACCGTCCATTGCTCCGTAAAAGTTTGCATCTTGAAGAATTTCTGCACGTCTTGCCTTTGCCTGTGCATCGTCGATAAGACCTGCGTTTAGGTCGGCGTCAACAGCCATTTGCTTTCCGGGCATAGAATCGAGCACGAAGCGAGCTGCAACTTCTGCAACTCTTGTTGAACCTTTTGTAATAACCATAAAGTTTATGAGGACAAGAATGGAAAAGACGATAATACCTATAACAAAGTTTCCACCGACAACAAAGTTACCAAAGCTGGTAATAATATCACTCACACCTGCATCGCCTTCATGACCATGACTTAAAATCATTCTTGTTGTTGCAATATTCAGTGCGAGTCTAAAAAGCGTAAGAATAA
Source organism: bacterium (assembly GCA_018824795.1). The sequence goes on from JAHJFL010000135.1 coordinate 5,015, forward strand.
GAATGAGAGTTGGAAATGTAGTTAAGTCTGTCGGCTTTGGAACGTAGAGTGAAATAAGTAAGATTAAAACTGCCAAGGCCATAGAAACAGTTAGAAGTATATCTAAAACTGCCGACGGTAGCGGTACAATGATGATTGCAAGTATTGCCATGACAAAAATGACAACACTTAAATCTCTTTGTCCAAGAAGGAAGTTTAAGCTAGTGCCTATTTGCTGTCTTATGGTGAGTTTTCTTGCCAAGATTAGTCTTCTAAAATATCTGCTAAAGTAAGATCAGCTAAAAAAAAGTCAATTTTCAGTTGGAGCTTATTTAAAAATGGCCAAATAGAGCAAATATCAGCCTTGTCAGAGGGGCAGTTTTTAGTTGACGGTGCGCAATCAAAAACAGCAGGAGCTTTTCCTTCAACAGAAGACATAACATCGAGCATATTAATCATTTTAGGCTCTTTTGCAAGAGCAAATCCACCGTTAACACCTTTATACGACTTGAGAATATCACTTTTTGCAAGTGATTGAAGTATCTTTGCTAAGAAACTCTTTGAGATTGAAAGCTCACGGGATAGCGTGTCGCTGTCCATAGGCGTAGTTGCTTTTGATAATACTATAAGTGATAAAATTGCGTATTCACTGGCTTTGGTTATTAGCATGGGGTACTTTTCTATTTAAATTTGATTCTGATTATATCTAAAGAAGTTAAAAAATTTGTTTATCTTATTTTTAGATTTTATGAGGGTAAATAAAAATAAAGAATACTTACTGTACAATTCCACTTCAACTTTATATGAATATATATAAACGTTAGATTATTATACCCATCAGGAGGCTATTATGGCTTTAGATCAGGCTAAAAAACAAGAGATCGTTGCAAAATACGGTCGTAAAGAAAATGACACAGGTTCAAGTGAAGTACAAATTGCACTTTTCACAACAAGAATTGCTGAATTAACAGAACACCTTAAAATATTCAAAAAAGATCATGCATCAAGA
>JAHJFL010000027.1 GCA_018824795.1 bacterium
GGCAGTAGAGCCGTTTGGTTGGTTTTTATTTATAGTATTCGTGGTAGGTTACTATTTTATTGCAGCAGAGGAAAAATATCATATCAACAAAGCAAAACCGGCACTTTTTACTGGTACGTTTATGTTTATGCTTCTTGGTGGCTACTATGCATTTAATGGACTAGATTTTGGTGCATTTGACAATGAAATAGCACATCTTATTTTAGAGATTGCAGAAATTTTCTTCTTTTTATTTGTTGCAATGACCTTTATTGAAGCACTCATTGAAAGAAATGTCTTTGATGCACTTAAAGAAAAACTTTTAACCGCGGGATATGATTATAAAAAACTTTTTTGGGTCACAGGTCTTCTAGCATTTTTTATCTCTCCCGTAGCAGACAACCTGACTACTGCACTTATTTTATCTACTGTTTTAATAACGATTGAAAAAAATAACAAGGCTTTTTTAGTTCCTGCTGCATTAAGTATCGTTGTTGCAGCAAACGCAGGCGGTGCATGGTCTCCATTTGGTGATATTACAACTTTGATGGCTTGGTCTTCTGGAAAAGGTCACTTTATGGATTTCTTGTTTCTCTTCCCGGCATCTATTTTAGGTTGGGCAGCGACAGCATTTTTACTTAGCCGATTCGTACCTGAGGGGAAACCTTCAAAAGTTGAAAACGCAGAGCCCGTTCATATGCACAAAGGCGGGAAAGTAATTATTGCTCTTGGTGTGTTAACAATTCTTTTTGCAGTTTTAGGAAAGCAAATCATGCACTTGCCTCCGATGTGGGGAATGCTTTTTGGTCTTTCACTCTTGAAGCTGTACGCATACACACTCAAGAAACAACATGACCATGACATTCAGATATATAAATCTGTGTCAAAAATAGAGAATGATACACTTCTTTTCTTCTTTGGTATTTTGGCTGCTGTAGGTGCATTGCACTTCGCTGGATTCTTGACACATGCTGTAAAACTTTACGAGATGTTTGACCCTACTTACGTTAATATTGGGGTTGGTTTCCTCTCCGCTGTAGTAGATAACGTTCCGGTTATGTCGGCTGTTTTAAAATCTAATCCAAATATAGAGCTTTCACAATGGATGCTTGTTACTCTTACTGCCGGTGTTGGTGGTAGTTTAATCTCTTTTGGCTCTGCTGCCGGTGTTGGTGTAATGGGTAAACTCAAAGGAGTCTATACTTTTAGTGCCCATATGAAACTTTCGTGGACTGTTCTTGTTGGTTACTTTGTTTCAGTTGCAATCTGGTATGTTCAATTTGAAATGCTAGGTCTTTATATAAAACATTAATCTAACTTATTGTATCCTTTCACATCTTGAAAGGGTGCAAACCCCTCAAAAAGCCTCTTTAGGCACTTCAAATCACTTTTTATTAAAGGCATTTTTATGACAAATGTTAGCATTATTGTTCTAGACTTCGGTTCTCAGTATACGCAACTTATTGCCCGCAGACTTCGCGAAGATAAAATCTATTGTGAAATTCTCCCTTACCATACCTCAGTTGCAGATATACAAGCAAAAAATCCTAAGGGAGTTATCCTTAGCGGCGGGCCGTCTTCCGTGTATAACAAAGATGCGTATGAGGTAGACCAAGGTGTTTACGCCATGGGAATTCCTGTTCTTGGTATTTGTTACGGTATGCAGAGAATTGCTGTCGACTTTGGTGGAAGTGTTGTTCGTTCAGACCACCATGAGTACGGAAAAGCAGAACTTACAGTCTTAAACGCAGGAGAAAACTGTTCTCCGCTTTTAAAAGATTGTGATGATGGGCGTGTAGTTTGGATGAGCCATAGCGACAGAGTAGATGTACTTCCAGAAGGTTTTACTCCAATAGCAGTTTCTGATAACTCTCCGTATGCTGCTATTGCAAATGAAGAAAAACGTGTCTATGCAATGCAGTATCATCCTGAAGTTCAGCACTCAGAAGAGGGTTATTTGATGCTTAGAAACTTTGCAAAAAACATTTGTGGAGTAACTGAGAAGTGGAAAATGGAACACTTTTTAAAAGAACAGATTAAAATCATTCGTGAAAAAGTGGGAACTGGTAAAGTTCTTTGTGGTTTAAGCGGTGGGGTTGATAGCTCTGTTGTTGCTGCTCTGCTTTATGAAGCAATTGGCGACCAGCTTATTCCTGTTTTTGTTGATAACGGTCTTTTAAGAAAAGGCGAGAGAGAACAAGTTGAAGAAGTTTTCAGAGTGAACCTCAAGGTACCTTTGGTGACAGTAGATGCAGTTGAGAACTTTTTAGGAAAACTTGCTGGTGTCTCTGATCCTGAGACTAAAAGAAAAATCATCGGGCATACTTTTATAGAAGAGTTTGAAAAAGAAGCAAAGAAACATGATGGGATTAAGTTTCTAGCTCAAGGTACACTTTATCCTGATGTTATAGAATCTATCTCAGTAAACGGTCCTTCTGAAGTTATTAAATCTCATCATAATGTGGGTGGATTGCCTGACTGGATGGATTTTGAGTTAATTGAGCCATTACGCGAACTTTTTAAAGATGAAGTTCGTAAAATAGGTTTAGAACTTGGTCTTCCGGCATCTATGATTAACCGTCATCCTTTCCCTGGACCGGGACTTGCGATTCGTATTATGGGTGATGTTAACAAGCCTGACTTGGCAATTTTACGTGAAGCAGATGTTATTTTACTTGATGAGCTCAAAGCGAGTGGATACTACGCTAAAACTTGGCAGGCATTTGCTGTTTTACTCAATGTAAAATCAGTTGGTGTTATGGGTGACAACCGTACTTATGACAACACGGTATGTGTAAGAGTTGTAGAAGCTGTTGATGGTATGACAGCTACATTTGCACATTTGCCACATACTCTTTTAGAGAGAATCTCTAGAAGAATTATTAATGAAGTTGATGGAATTAACCGCGTAGTTTATGACATTAGTTCTAAACCACCGGCAACTATTGAGTGGGAGTAGAGATTTTTCTCTGCGCTCAGAACAACCCCTTTACTCTTCTTTTTCATACAATCACAAATTTAATAACTAGGTCCTGCGCTTTGCAGTAATTGCATTCCAATCAGTTTAACGCTGTATTAATAAATGTTTCATTACTATGTTGAATAAATACAAATAAATTTTAATAATTTTAGGAA